>NZ_JAOECR010000043.1:0-43143 GCF_029836955.1 Stenotrophomonas sp. GD04054
CCTGCACGGCCCACCCTCCCCGCCTCTGACAGGTTCCGGCGTGCGGCCAGCCACGGAGTGAAGAAGGAAAAGCGAAAAGCGGGTCGCTTCGCTGCGCTTGCTCGGAGCGGAGCATGGCTCCGCTCTACAGAATCATTGATTCCGGAATATTCGTTCATGAGAACGCTCCATCCACGCATGGCGTGGATCTACCGGACGTGCCAGGAGACTGTCGGAGGCGGGGAGGGGGGAGGTTGCGGGGGCGTGAGCCGCATGGATGCGACGACCGAGCTTACAGGGATGTACTTGCAGCGTCCCCCGCAATCTCCCCCCTCCCCGCCAAACCCTCAGCCCAGCTCTTGTCGTTGCTCCGGCTTCAAAGGCGGGTGCAGGGCCGCAGGCCCTGCAATCCCTTTACTTACCCCGCAGGCGGCTGTGCCTGAACCCGTAGCAGAAATAGATCACGAAGCCGACGAACGTCCACACCCCCATCAGCATCCAGTTGTGCATCGTCATCGCCGACAGCAGGGCAAGGCAACTCAGCACGCCCAGGCTGCAGATCAGCCACGCCATCGGCATGCGGAACGGACGCGGCAGGTCCGGCTGGGTGCGGCGCAGGATCAGCACGCCGGCGCACACGGCAGCGAACGCGATCAGCGTGCCCATCGAGGTCAGCTCGCCGAGGATGTCCAGCGGGAACAGCGCCGCCAGCAGGGCGATGCCGATACCGGTGATCACCGTGTTGATGTGCGGGGTACGGTACTTCGGGTGGATCTTGGTGAACACCGGCGGCAGCAGGCCGTCGCGGCCCATGATCATGAAGATGCGCGGCTGGCCGATGATCATCACCAGCACCACCGAAGACAGGCCGACCAGCGCGCCGACCTCGACCACCCAGCGCAGCCAGCCCAGCTGCGGATGCGCCGCCACCGCGGTCACCACCGGCTCGTCGGTGCCCAGCAGCTGGAACGGCACCAGGCCGGTCATCACTGCGGCCATCGCGATGTACAGCACGGTGCAGATCACCAGCGACAGCATCATGCCGAACGGCATGTCGCGCTGCGGGTTCTTCGATTCCTGCGCCGCCACCGACACCGCCTCGAAACCGATGTAGGCGAAGAACACCATCGCCGCGCCACGCAGCACGCCTTCCATGCCGTACTTGCCGGGGCCTTCGTTGGCCGGAATGAACGGGGTCCAGTTGCTGGTGTCCACGTACTTCCAGCCGACCACGATGACCAGCAGGATCAGGCCGGTCTTCAGCACGACCATTGCCATGTTCATCGCCGAGGACTTGCTGATGCCGACGTAGCACAGCCAGGTCAGCAGCAGCACCAGTGCGGCGGCGGGCAGGTTGGCGATCGCGCCGGTCGGGCGCAGCTGCGCGTCGAGTGGCGCGCTGACCAGCGCCGCCGGTAGATGGATGTCGAACTGGCTGAGCAGGCTGAGGAAATAGCCGGTCCAGCTGACCGCGACCGCGGAGGCGGAGACGCCGTATTCGAGCACCAGCATCCAGCCGATGAACCAGGCCGAGAGCTCGCCGAAGGTGGCGTAGGTATAGGTGTAGGCGCTGCCGGAAACCGGCACCATCGAGGCGAATTCCGCGTAGGCCAGCGCGCAGAAGGCGCAGCAGATGGCGGCCAGTACGAAGGACAGCATGATGGCCGGGCCGGCGTGGTTGGCGGCGGCCTGGCCGGTGATGACGAAGATGCCGCCGCCGATCACCGCGCCGATACCCAGGGCAGTCAGCCCCCAGGGGCCGAGGTGGCGGCGCAGGCTCAGGCCGTTGGCGTCTTCATGGGCGGCATGCGGGTGCTTGGTGGCCCACAGTTGCTTGAACATGTGTGGTGGTCTTGTCGAAGCGCGCCATGACCGGCGCGCGGGGAAAACGGACGGGCCGGCGCGAGGCCGGCCCGTAGGCGGATCAGGGCGACTTGGCCAGCTTGCTGTTGCGGATGCCGTAGCCCAGGTAGATCAGGAGGCCGAGCAGCGTCCAGCCAACGAACAGGTGCCAGTGCACCACGAACGCCTGCCAGAACAGGAACAGGCAGGTGGCTGCGCCGAGGGGGCAGATGATCCAGACCGCCGGCACGCGGAACGGGCGGTGGATCTCCGGCTTGGTATAGCGCAGCACCAGCACGCCGATGCAGACCGTGGCGAAGGCCAGCAGGGTGCCCATCGAGACCAGTTCGCCCAGCACGTTCAGCGGTACCAGGCCGGCCAGTGCCGCGGCGATCACGCCGACCACGATGGTGGCGACGTACGGGGTGCGGAAGCGGGCGTGGACCCTGCCGAAGAACTTCGGCAGCAGGCCGTCGCGGGAGATGGTGTAGGCGATGCGGGTCTGGCCCATCATCATCACCAGCACCACCGAGGACAGGCCGGCGATGGCGCCGATCTCGACCAGGGTCTTCAGCCAGGACAGGGTCGGGTAGGGTTCCAGCGCGGTGGCCACCGGCTTGTCGGTGCCCAGCAGGTGGTACGGCATCATGCCGGTCAGCACCGCGCAGACGATGATGTAGACGATGGTGCACACCGCCAGCGAGCCGAGCAGGCCGATCGGCATGTTGCGCTGCGGGTCCTTGGTTTCGCCGGCGGCGGTGGAGACCGCATCGAAGCCGATGTAGGCGAAGAACACGATGGTGGCCGCACGGAACACGCCGCTCCAGCCGAACTCACCCGCCACGCCGGTGTTTTCCGGGATGAACGGCTGCCAGTTGGCCGGGTCGATGTGGGCCGCGCCGATGCCGATGAACAGGCAGATGACGGTGACCTTGATCGCCACGATGATCGCGTTGACGAAGGCCGATTGGGTCACGCCCACGTACAGCAGGCCGGACACCGCCGCCACGATCAGCACGGCCGGCAGGTTGAACAGCTTGCCCGACGCGATGAACTCGCTGCCGGTCCAGGCAATCGGGGCCGCGCTCAGGGCATCCGGGAACGGCATGTGCAGCGTGGTGGTGATGAAGCTGATCAGGTACGCCGACCAACCCACCGCGACCGAGGCCGAGGCGAACAGGTATTCCAGCACCAGGCACCAGCCGATGAACCAGGCCATGCCCTCGCCGAGGGTGGCGTAGGAGTAGGAGTAGGCGCTGCCGGAGACCGGCATCATCGCCGCGAATTCGGCGTAGCACAGGCCCGCCAGGGCGCAGGCGAAACCGGCGATGACGAACGACAGCATCACTGCCGGGCCAGCGTGGTTGGCCGCAGCCTGGCCGGTCAGCACGAAGATACCTGCGCCGATCACCGCACCCACGCCAAGCAGGATGAGGTGTTTAGCCGTGAGGGTCCGTTTCAACGTGGCTTCGCCGTCCAGGCTGCCTTCGATGGGTTCGCCAGCATCGACGTGCCCGGCCGGTTCAACCGGCTTGACCCTCAACAGAGCTTTCAGCATGCAGTACTTCCTAGTGATCGGATTGGGTGGGCCGCCGATACGTTGCCGGCAACCCTGGATGGTGAAGGCCGCGCGAACGGCCCGCTGTACCTTAGCCAAAGCTGAAGCCAACGCACAAGCGCAATCGCAACAATGAACGGCGATAATGAGCAGTATTTTTCCAAACGCCGCCCATTCATGAGCCAGACCGCCGAAACCCTTGCCCTGCTTGACGATCGCCTGCGTGGCCTGCTGCGGGACTATGCCCGGCGCGAGCCCGCCCACGACGCACTGGCTGCCGAATTCGGCACATTGTTGGACGATCCGGAAGATCCGTTCCGGCGCGAGCGCCTGGCCGGCCACTTCACCGCCAGCTGCTGGCTGGTCAGTGCCGACGGCCAGCGCCTGCTGCTGACCCATCACCGCAAGCTGCAGCGCTGGCTGCAGCTGGGCGGCCACGCCGACGGCGATCGTGACCTGGCCCAGGTGGCGCTGAAGGAGGCCGAAGAAGAATCGGGCCTGAGCGGCCTGGTGCTGGAAGACCCGACCATCTTCGATCTGGACAAGCATTGGATTCCGGAGCGCAAGGACGTGCCGGGACACTGGCACTACGACGTGCGTTTCGTGATCCGCGCGCTGGGCGGCGAAGCCTTCGTGCTCAGCGAGGAGTCACTCGACCTGGCCTGGCGGCCGGTGACCGAGGTCGCCGCCGATCCGGAATCTGACGAATCCATGCAGCGCATGGCCCGTCGCTGGCTGGCACGTTGAGGTAAAAGGGGACGGAGGGGATTAAGTCGTTTATGGCGCATGTGCGGCAAACGACTTAATCCCCTCCGTCCCCTTTTCTCAGTACAGAATGCGCGTGCGCAGCGTGCCCGGGATCGCGGCCAGCTCGTCGCGCACGGCGGCGGCCTGTTCCTCGCTGGCGGTGATGTCGATCACCACGTAGCCCACCTTCGGGTCGGTGCGCAGGAACTGGCCGTCGATGTTGACGTTGTGGCGCGAGAAGATCTCGTTGACCTTGGACAGCACGCCCGGCACGTTCTGGTGGATGTGCAGCAGGCGCAGGCTGTCGGCGTGCTCGGGCAGGGTCACTTCCGGGAAATTGACCGCCGACAGGGTGCTGCCGTTGTCGCTGTAGCGCACCAGCTTGGCGGCCACTTCAACGCCGATGTTGTCCTGCGCCTCCAGCGTGCTGCCGCCCACGTGCGGGGTCAGGATCACGTTGTCGTGGCGGGTCAGCGGCGATTCGAAGATATCGCCATTGCCCTTCGGTTCGACCGGGAACACGTCCAGCGCGGCGCCGCCGACGTGGCCGCTGGCCAGGGCCGCGTCCAGCGCATCGATGTCGACCACGGTGCCGCGCGCGGCGTTGATCAGGTGCGCGCCCTTGCGCATCTTCGCCAGCTCGGTGCTGCCGATCATCCACTGCGTGGACGGGGTCTCCGGCACGTGCAGGGTGACGATGTCGGCACGCGCCAGCAGGTCGTCCAGGCTGGCCGCTGAACGGGCATTGCCCAGTGCCAGCTTGGTTTCCACGTCGTGGAAGATCACCTGCATGCCCAGCGATTCGGCCAGCACGCCGACCTGGGTGCCGATGTGGCCGTAACCGATGATGCCCAGCGTCTTGCCGCGCACTTCATGGCTGCCGCTGGCCGACTTCGACCAGCCGCCGCGATGGCATTCGGCGTTCTTCTGCGGAATGCCGCGGGTCAGCATGATCGCCTCGGCGATCACCAGTTCGGCCACGCTGCGGGTGTTGGAGTACGGCGCGTTGAACACCGGGATGCCGGCCAGCTCGGCCGCGTCCAGGTCGACCTGGTTGGTGCCGATGCAGAAGCAGCCCACCGCGATCAGGCGCTTGGCCTCGGCCAGCACTTCGGCGCTGAGCTGGGTGCGCGAACGGATGCCGACGATGTGCGCCTCGGCGATGCGCGCCTTCAGTTCGTCCTCGGGCAGCGCCTTGGTGTGCGCTTCGATCTGGCTGTAGCCGGCGGCGCTGAATACCTCCACGGCGGTCTGGCTGACCCCCTCCAGCAACAGCACGCGGATATCCTGCTTCGGGAACGAGGTCTTCTTCGGCGACATGGGGCGACACGGCCAGTGGGACAGGGGCTGACCACTATGCCAGATCGCAGCGACCATGGTGCAGTGCGCAATTGGTTGCATCCGTAGCTATCTGCACGGCTGCGGGGCTGGACGCTGGCGCGTGCCGCTGGCACGCTTGCCCGTTCTTCACGCACCGCGCTGGACCGTCATGACCGATTCCCGCATTGCCTCGCTGCAACAGGCCTGCCCCGGCTTGAAGCTGAAGACCGATCCGTCCGACCTGGAGCATTACGGGCGCGACTGGACCCGGCGCTGGACGCCGGCGCCGCTGGCGATCGCACTGCCGGCCACGGTCGAGGAAGTGCAGGCGGTGATGCGCTGGAGCGCAGGCGAGGGCGTGGCCGTGGTGCCGTCCGGTGGCCGCACCGGCCTCTCGGGTGGCGCGGTGGCCGCCAACGGCGAGCTGGTGCTCAGCCTGGAACGGATGAACAAGGCGCTGGCCTACGACGCGGTCGATCGCACCCTGGTGGTGCAGGCCGGCATGCCACTGGAGGCCGTGCACAACGCCGCGCTGGACCACGGCCTGATCTACCCGGTGGATTTCGCCGCGCGCGGGTCCTGCTCGATCGGCGGCAACATCGCCACCAATGCCGGTGGCATCCGCGTGATCCGCTACGGCAACACCCGTGAGTGGATCGCGGGACTGAAGGTGGTCACCGCTGACGGCGAGTTGCTGGAACTCAACAAGGGGCTGATCAAGAACTCCAGCGGCTACGACTTCCGCCAGCTGCTGATCGGCTCGGAAGGCACGCTGGGCGTGATCGTCGAAGCCACGGTGAAATTGACCGATCCGCCGCCGGCCAGCAATGTGATGCTGCTGGCCGTACCCAGCTTCGAGGTGCTGATGCAGGTATTCGCCGCGTTCCGCGCGCGCCTGCAGCTGCAGGCCTTCGAATTCTTCACCGACCGGGCGCTGGAGCACGTGCTGGCGCATGGCGCGCAGGCGCCGTTCGACGAAGTGCACCCGTATTACGTGGTGACCGAGTTCGCGGCCGGCGACGAGGCCCAGGAAGCGGCGGCGATGGCCGCGTTCGAGGACTGCATGGGCAATGGCTGGGTCAGCGATGGCGTGATCAGTGCCAGCGACGCGCAGGCCGCGCAGCTGTGGCGCCTGCGCGAAGGCATCACTGAGTCGCTTGCCCGTTACAAGCCCTACAAGAACGATGTTTCGGTGCGGATCTCGTCGATGCCGGCGTTCCTGGCCGAGACCCAGGCGCTGATCGGGCAGGCCTATCCGCATTTCGACGTGGTCTGGTTCGGCCACATCGGTGACGGCAATCTGCACATCAATGTGCTTAAGCCGGACGACACCAGCGACGCTGATTTCGTGGCGCAATGCGAGCACGTAACCAAGCTGTTGGCGCAGGTGCTGGCCCGCTTCGATGGCAGCATCTCGGCCGAGCACGGCATCGGCCTGGTCAAGAAGGGCTACCTGGACAGCACTCGCGGCCCGGCCGAGATCGCGCTGATGAAGGCGGTCAAACGCGCGTTCGATCCCCAAGCGCGGCTGAATCCCGGCAAGCTGTTCGACGTTTGAGTCGGGCAAATCCTTCACGTACCCGTTACGCTCCACGCTTCCTAACAACCGGCTTTGAACCGATGACCCGTCCGCTTCTGCTGCTTGCCCTGCTGTCCCTGCCGCTGGCCGGCTTCGCTTCCAGCTTCGCCGGCACCTCGGCCGGCTCGGCCACCGGTGCGTCCTCCGGTTCCTCGGGCAGCAGCTCGGGCGATGACAAGGTGGTGCTGGCTGCGCGCGACGATGCCGCCGCGTTCGTCGCCAGCGACGGCCAGATCCGTGGCGCTCGCCTGCAGGCGGCGCTTGTCCACCTGCGTGAGCAGAGCACTGCCGCACACCAGCAGAGCGACCTGGAACTGGCCCGCGCGCTGCTGGCGCGTTGATCCGGGCTGCATGACCTCGGCGTCATCGCTTTCTGTAGAGCCGAGCCATGCTCGGCTGAACGCCCAGCGCACGCGGATCCCAACAGCAGCCGAGCATGGCTCGGCTCTACAGTGGTTTGGGCGGTGGAACGCGGCCACGCACGGCGTGGCTCTACTGCTGATCGCTCACGTCGCGCACGCGGCTGACCGCCTGCAGCTCGATCCTGCAGGGCTGAGCCCTGCACAGCAGCAGGTGGCGACGCAGACCCTGGCCGACGTGCAGTCATTGTTGCCAGATGGCCTGCTGCGCGCCCTGCCGGCGCAGGTGCAGGTGCGCTGGAGTGATGGCCTTCCCGCCGAGGTGCATGGCCGCGCCTTCGCCGGCCGCATCACGTTGCGCCGCGATCTGCTGGATGACGGCATGCCCGGCGCCCGGCGCGCACGCCGCAGCGCGCTGGTACACGAACTGAGCCATGTTGCCGACCGTACGGGGGCGAACTGGTCGCGCAGTGTGCGCTGGCGTGATCTGGCCGGGTGGCAGCGCAAGCCGTGGCATCTCGGCCGTGGCGGCAATGACTTCCGAGACCGTAGTCCCGATGCGTATGAACTGAAAGATCCGGCCGAGTACCTGGCAGTGAACGCCGAGCATTTCGTGCTCGACAGCGAGTTTGCCTGCCGGCGCCCGGCACTGGCGCAGTGGTACCAAGCCCATTTCGGAACCCCGCCGTCGCTGCCGCAGTCGCACTGCGCGACCACGTTGCCACTGCTGCAGGCCGAACCGGAAGAGGGTGCGGCGTCGTTGCTGCACCTCGACCCGGCACGCGTCTACGCGGTGGACTACCTGTTTGCCGAAGGCAGCGCGCAGCCGATGAGCCGCTGGGGCCACAGCATGCTGCGGCTGGTGATCTGCCGGCCGGGCCGTGCGCCGGGGCCGGACTGTCGCCTGGACCTGGAATACCACCGTGTGCTTTCGTTCCGTGCCTTCGTTGGTGACGTGCAGATTTCCAACTGGCGTGGCCTTACCGGTGGCTACCCGTCGCGACTGTTCGTGCTGCCGCTGCAGCAGGTAGTGGACGAGTACACCAAGGTCGAGCTGCGCGGGTTGCAGTCGCTGCCGTTGCAGTTGTCGCCCGGCGAGATCGCCAGCCTGCTCGAGCGCACTGCGCAGGTGCACTGGAGCTATGACGGGCGCTATTACTTCGTCAGCAACAACTGCGCGGTGGAAACCGCCAAGCTGCTGCAGGCGGGTGTGCCGCGGCTGGGCGAGGCCGGGCTGGCCCAGCTGAGTCCGCGTGGTTTGAAGCGTCGGCTGTCGCAGCTGCATGTGCTGGACGAGCAGGTACTCACGGACCGCAATGCAGCACAGGCGCAGGGTTACTACTTCGCCTCGGCACGCGATCACTACCAGCAGTTGTTCGGCGTGGCGGCAGCCCAGCTGGCATTGCCCGCACGCGATGTACGCGGCTGGTTGAAGCTGCCCGCACAGCAGCGTGCGCTGTGGTTGCTGCAGGGCGACCTGCGCGCAAGCGCCGGCCTGCTGCTGCTGGAACAGGCTGCGCAACGCCGCGCCGAGCTGCGCGCGCGCGATGTGCTGAAACGGCGCCTGCTGGCCGCACCGGACAGTGCCGAGACCCGGGGCCTGCGCCAGTTGCTGGAGCAGGGTGGGCAATGGCTGCGCCCGGGTACGCTGCTGGCGGACGGCGGCTACGGGTTGCCGCTGGCCGATGAGCAGGCGGTGCTGGCCGAAGCGGTTGCCACCGCCAGCGCACAGGCGGTGCCGGCCTGGCAGGCGCTGCGCGTACAGCTGCGTCAGCAGCTGCCGGAGAAGCAGCGCAACGAAATGGATGCGATCGACGCCAACCTCGCTGCGCTCGGTGCCCGCCTGCGGGAACAGGCAGCCACGCCGGCTATTGGCGCGGCAGCTCGATAACGAAACGGCTGCCACCAGCGTTGCCCGCCGTGCAGTAGACGCGGCCGCCGTGCGCGTCGGCGATGGCCTTGACCACCGCCAGGCCGAGCCCGCTACCGCCACCCTGGCGCGAACGCGAACCGTCGGCACGCATGAACGGAGAGAAGATGTCGGCGTGCAGCTCAGGGTCGATGCCCGGGCCCTCATCCTCGATCGCTACCTGCACATGGCCCGGTGTGTCATGCACGGCAATCCGCACCTTGCCCGGGCTGGCATAGCGGCGCGCGTTCTCCAGCAGTGCCAGCAATGCCTGGCGCAGGCGGGTCGGGTCGCAGTGCGCGTTGTGTTCTTCGCGGCTGGTTTCCAGCTCCAGCACGAAGCCGGCGGCGCGGAACTGGGGATCGACCAGGGTCATCACCGAATGCACTTCGGCCACCACGTCGGTACGTGCGCGGCGCACGTCCAGCCGCGCATTGTCGGACAGGCTCAGCACGCGCAGATCCTCGATCAGTCGTGACAGGCCCTCGACCTGGGCGAGCAGGCTGCGGAACTGTGATTCGTCCGGCTGGAAGACGCCCTCGGCCAGGCCCTGCAGGCGGCCGCGCAGGATCGTCACCGGAGTCCGCAGTTCATGGGCGATGGCTGCATGCCACATCGCACGCTCGCTCTCCACGTGCTGCAGCCGCCGCGCCATGGCATTGAAGTCCTCGACCAAGGTGGCCACTTCGCCCGGCGAGTTTTCCTCGACGCTGGCACGGGCACCGAGGTCGCCGCCCGCGAGCGCGCGCACGCTGTCCACCAGCGAATTCAACGGCGACAGGATGCGATGGGCAAGACGGAACGAGGCGGCAATGGCCAGCGCCAGGCCGGTCAGGATCACGCCGACCATCCATGCCAGTTCAGGGCCGGTCGGCAGCCAGCTTTCCGGCTCCTCGGTAGTGCCGGGGAAGAATTCGACCAGGACCGCATACAGCAGCCACGATGACAGGATCATCATCACGATGACGCCGATCACCATCAGCGACATCGAGACGATGATGTGGCGGCTGAGCCCGGAGCGGCGCAGGCGGGCCATCAGCGGTCGGCCATCAACCGGTAGCCGACGCCACGCACGCTGGCCGGCACATTGACCATGCCCACTTCATCCAGCTTGCGGCGCAGCTTGCTGACATGGCTGTCGACCGTGCGCTCCAGCGCCTCGCTTTCCGGCAGGCATTCGTGCATCAGTTCGCTGCGGCTGAAGATGCGGGTCGGCGCCAGCGCCATGCAGTGCAGCAGCTTGAACTCGGTGAGCGTGAGCAGCACTTCGTGGCTGTAGCCTTCGCCTTCCACGTGTACGGCGTGGGTGGCCGAGTCGATCAGCAGCGGGCCCGCCCGCAGCGCGGTCGGGGCATCCACGCGCGAGGCGCGCAACGTACGCCGCAGCACGGCGCGCACGCGCGCCGCCACTTCGGCCGGATTGAATGGTTTGACCACGTAGTCATCAGCGCCCATGCGCAGTGCGGTCAGCTTGTCCAGGTCCTGGTCCAGTGCGGTCAGCATGATCACCGGCGTCTCGCCGCGCTGGCGCAGCTGGGTCAGCACGCTCCAGCCATCCAGCCGCGGCAGCTGCACGTCGAGCAGGACCAGGTCGGGGCGGGCGCTGCGATGCAGGTCCAGTGCGCTGTGGCCGTCGGCGGCGCGCAGCGTACGCAGTCCTTCGCGTTCCAGATAGGCGGTGAGAATATCGGCGATCTCGGCCTCATCCTCGACGATCAGGACGAGGGCGGCGAGGGCAGGGGAGGCATGCATGCAGGGGCGGGGCCTTAAGGTGCTTGCCTCCATCGTATCTCCACAGTTCCTCCATCGAAACCCCATCATCGCCACGCACACTGGGTTCTTCAGAACCTTTCAGCCGCCTGCGCGGCATTGTGCACAGCAATGAGAACCTTCAGGACTCCGGTCGCGTTGATCGCGGCCCTCGCCTTGGCCATGACGGCCTGCTCCACCCCCGAAGCCGCGCCGGAAGCCGCACCCCGCGTCAGCGTGGTCGCCGTCGGCCCACAGGTGGTGCAGCGTGACGACGAACTGCCTGGCCGCGTGGCCGCCGTGCGCACCGCGCAGATCCGAGCGCAGGTGGGGGGCATCGTGCAGCGCCGCCTGTTCGAACAGGGCGCCGAAGTGGCCGCCGGCCAGCCTCTTTTCCAGATCGATCCGGCGGCATTCCGCGCCGATGTCGATTCGGCGTTGGCCGCGCTGCAGCGCAGTGAAGCGGCGCTGGGCCGCAGTCGCGTGCAGTCGCAGCGCCTGCACGCCCTGGCTGCCGCGCAGGCGGTCAGCCAGCAGCATCGCGACGACGCCAGTGCCGAGTACGAGCAGGCGCGCGCGGCGGTGAATGAAGCGCGCGCGATCCTGTCCCGTCGCCAGCTCGACCTGCGCTATGCGACGGTCAGCGCACCGATTGCCGGCCGTATCGATCAGGCATTGGTCACCGAAGGTGCGCTGGTGGGCGTGGCCGATGCCGAGCCGATGGCGGTGGTGCAGCAGATCGACCAGGTCTACGTGGACGTGCGCCAGCCGGCGGCGCAGCTGGAGTCGCTGCAGCGCAGTGCCGCCGGTGGTGGCGAGCTGCCGGTGACGATCATCGGTGCCGCCGGCAAGCCGCTGCCCGAGCGCGGCCAGCTGCTGTTCTCCGGCATCAATGTCGATGCACGCACCGGCGATGTGATCCTGCGCATCCTGGTCGACAACCCGCAGCGCCAGCTGTTGCCCGGCATGTACGTGCGCGCGAAGGTGCCACGCGGTGCCCCGGCCAGTGCACTGACCGTGCCGCAGCAGGCCGTGCTGCGCAGTGCTGGCGGCCAGGCCTACGCCTGGGTGATCGGCGCCGACGGCAAGGCGGTGATCCGCACGCTGGAGGTGGACGGCAGCGTTGATCGCCAGTGGCTGGTGCGTACCGGCCTGAAGGCGGGCGAGAAGGTGGTGGTCGAGGGCCAGGAGCGCCTGCAGGAAGGCGTGGTGGTCGATGCGCGCGACTGGCAGAGGCCGGTCGCCAGCGCCGGTGCGATGCAGGCCGGCAGCAAGGGCTGAGCCTTTCCCGGGCCGGTCCCTCCAGGGAAATCCAACATGGCACGTTTCTTCATTGATCGCCCGGTGTTCGCCTGGGTGCTGGCGATCTTCATCATCCTGGCCGGCGTGTTGGCGATTCCGCGGCTCGCCGTGGAGCGCTATCCGGCGGTTGCGCCGCCGAGCGTCAGCATCTATGCCAGCTACCCGGGTGCCAGCCCGCAGACGCTGAACGATGCGGTGGTCGGCCTGATCGAGCGCGAGCTGTCCAGCGTCAAGCACCTGTTGTACTTCGAGTCGTCGGTGGACACCTCCGGCGAAGCCTCGATCACCGCCACCTTCAAGCCCGGCACCAATCCGGAGCTGGCGCAGGTGGACGTGCAGAACCGGATCAAGGCGATCGAGCCGCGCCTGCCGCGCAGCGTGCGCCAGAACGGCCTGTTCGTGGAGGCCGCTGATTCCGGCTTCCTGATGCTGGTCGGCCTGCGTTCGCCGGATGCCAGCGTCAGCGAGGCGGCGCTGGGCGATTTCATGGCGCGCAACATCATCGAAGAGCTGCGCCGCATCGATGGCGTCGGCCGCGTGCAGTTGTTCGGTGCCGAGCAGGCGATGCGCGTGTGGCTGGACCCGACCCGGTTGACCGGCTACGGCCTGACCATGGGCGATGTGGCCGCCGCCATCGAGCAGCAGAACCTGGAGATCTCGCCGGGACGCATTGGTGATTCGCCGGGTGTTCCAGGCCAGCGCATCACCGTGCCGCTCAGCGCCGAGGGCCAGTTGTCCACGCCGGAACAGTTCGCCGCCATCGTGCTGCGTGCCGGGGCCGACGGTTCACGGGTGGTGCTGGGCGATGTCGCCCGCGTTGAACTGGGCGCGCAGAGCTATGCCTGGGGCACCCGCGAGGACGGCCATCCGGCCACCGCCGCCGGCGTGCAGCTGCGTCCCGGCGCGAACGCGGTGCGTACCGCGTCGGCGGTGCGTGAGCGCATGGCCGAACTGGCGCCGCTGCTGCCACGCGGCGTGGAATCGAGCATTCCGTTCGACACCGCGCCGTTCGTCAAGATCTCGATCCAGAAGGTGGTGCAGACGCTGCTGGAGGCGATGCTGCTGGTGTTCGCGGTGATGTACCTGTTCCTGCAGAACTGGCGCTACACGCTGATTCCGGCGCTGGTCGCACCGATCGCGCTGCTCGGCACCTTCGCGGTGATGCTGGCACTGGGCTTCTCGATCAACGTGCTGACC
The DNA here is from genome assembly GCF_029836955.1 of Stenotrophomonas sp. GD04054. Taxonomy (NCBI): domain Bacteria; kingdom Pseudomonadati; phylum Pseudomonadota; class Gammaproteobacteria; order Lysobacterales; family Lysobacteraceae; genus Stenotrophomonas; species Stenotrophomonas sp. GD04054. The sequence goes on from NZ_JAOECR010000043.1 coordinate 13,542, forward strand.
ATGTTCGGCATGGTGCTGGCGATCGGCATCATCGTCGACGACGCCATCGTGGTGGTCGAGGGCGTGGAACGGATCATGGCCGAGGAGGGCCTGCCGCCGCGCGAGGCCACCATCAAGGCGATGCGCGAGCTGACCGGTGCGGTGATCGGCATCACCCTGGTGCTGACCGCCGTGTTCATTCCGATGGCCTTGGCCAGCGGCTCGGTGGGCGCGATCTACCGCCAGTTCACCGTGGCGATGGCAGTGTCGATCCTGTTCTCGGCGCTGCTGGCATTGAGTCTGACGCCGGCGCTGTGCGCGACCCTGCTGCGCCCGAACACCCATGGCCACCATGGTCGGGGCGGTCTGTTCGGCGCCTTCAATCGTGGCTTCGAGGCGATGACCGGGCGCTACCAGCGTGGCGTGGCCTCGGTGCTGCAGCGAAGCGGGCGGGTGATGGGCGTGTTCGCCGCACTGGTAGTGGCGCTGCTGCTGGGCCTGCACTGGCTGCCGGGCGCATTCCTGCCCGAAGAGGACCAGGGCTATTTCATGACCTCGATCCAGCTGCCGGCCGAAGCCACCGCCGAGCGCACGCTGGCCGTGGTCGAAGCCTACGAACGGCATGTGGCCTCGCGCCCAGGCATCGGCTCCAATCAGTCGATCCTTGGCTACAGCTTCTCTGGCTCCGGCCCGAGCGCGGCGCTGACCTACACCATGCTCAAGGATTGGGGCGAGCGCGCAGGCGCCACCGCGGCCGGCGAGGTGGAGGCCGCGCAGAAGGCGATGTCCACGATTGCCGAGGGCGAGGTGATGAGCGTGATGCCGCCGGCGATCGACAGCCTGGGCCGTTCGTCCGGGTTCTCGCTCGCCCTGCAGGCGCGCACCGGGCAGAGCCAGGCCGAGCTGCGCGCGGCCCTGCAGCAGCTGCTGAAGCTGGCCGAGGCCAGCCCGCTGCTGTCCGAGGTGCATGCCGATGGCCTGCCGGCCGGCACCAGCGTGCGGCTGGACATCGACCGGGCCAAGGCCGAGGCGATGGGCGTGGGCTTCGAACACATCAGCAGCACGCTGTCGGCTGCGATGGGCTCGCAGTACGTCAATGACTTCCCCAACAAGGGCCGGTTGCAGCAGGTGATCCTGCAGGCAGACGCCTCGCACCGGATGGAACTGGAGGACGTGCTGAAGCTGTACGTGCGGAACAGCGAGGGCGGCATGGTGGCGCTGTCCGAACTGGTGACCCCGCACTGGACCGAGGCGCCGCTGCAGCTGCAGCGCTATCTCGGCTTCCCGGCGCTGAATCTGTCCGGCGCCCCGGCCTCCGGCGTGTCGACCGGCCAGGCGATGGCGGAGATGGAGCGGTTGGCGGAGAAGCTGCCGTCCGGCTTCGCTCTGCAATGGACCAGCCAGTCGCTGCAGGAGCGCGAATCCGGTGCGCAGGCGCCGTGGCTTTTGCTGCTGTCGATGCTGGTGGTGTTCCTGGTGCTGGCGGCGCTGTACGAGAGCTGGTCGATTCCGCTGGCGGTGATGCTGGTGGTGCCGCTGGGCCTGCTCGGCGCGGTCGCCGCCGTGTTGTTGCGCGGCATGCCCAACGACGTGTTCTTCAAGGTCGGCATGATCACGGTGATCGGGCTGTCGGCGAAGAACGCGATCCTCATCGTCGAGTTCGCACGCCAGCTGCAGCAGCAGGGCCGTGGCCTGGTCGAAGCGGCCTTGGAGGCGGCACGGCTGCGCCTGCGGCCGATCGTGATGACCTCGCTGGCGTTCGCGCTGGGCGTGGTGCCGCTGATGCTGGCGCAGGGCGCATCGAAGGAAACCCAGCAGGCGATTGGAACCGGCGTGTTCGGCGGCATGGTCAGTGCGACCGTGCTGGCGGTGTTCTTCGTGCCGGTCTTCTATGTAGTAGTGCAGGGCGCGCGGCAGTGGATCGCGCAACGCCTGCGCAGGCGCCGGCCGATGCCGGAAGGATCCGTGGATGGAACGGGACATCGTTGAAGACCTGCATGAGCGGCAGCTGGCAGCGCTGGAACAGCGCCTGCGGCAGGCATTGCTGGATGACGACCACGATGCGCTGACCGCGCTGGTATCGCCGGCCTTGTTCATGATGGACGGGCAGGGCGGGCGCATGCTCGATCTGCCCTGGCTGGGCGACTGGCTGGCCGGGAACCTGCGGGTGAGCAGCCTGCAATCGTACGCGGTGGAAACGCTGCTGTGCGGACGCCTGGCATTGTTGTCCAGCGACGTGCGCTTGTCGGTGCGCGGGCAGGGCCAGGAGCGCGAGCTGAAACTGCGCCTGCTGCGGGTCTGGACCTGCAGTTCCGGCGACAGCGGCGCGCAGCTGCTGTCGATGGCGGTACTGGCCGCATGAACGCGGTCAGGCCGCTTTCAGGCCCCGCTCACCGGCAGGTGGTAGGGTCGAAGATCTCTGTAGTGTCGACAAGGAGTCGAGCCATGCGTGTAGTCCCCAGTCTGTTGGCAGCCTCCCTCGGGTTGGTCCTGGCCGCGTGCCAGCCGGCACAGCCACCCGCTGCGGGCGGCACTGATGCCGCGCCGCCGGCCGCGCCCGAACCGGCTGCCAGCACCGGCGCCGGTACCGGCAGCGAGACCATGTACCGGTGTGGTGATCTGAGCGTGCGCGCGACCTTCAATGGCGAGGATGCGGCCACGGTGGTGATCGGCGACCGTACCTTCGCCATGACCTCCGAGCGTGCGGCGTCGGGTGCCAAGTACGGCGATGGCAAGGGCAACAGCTTCTGGACCAAGGGCAGCGATGACGGCCTGTTGAGCCTGAAGGGCGAAGCCGATCGCGAGTGCCATGCGGTCGAAGCCACCGAAGGCGATGGCAGTGCCGGCAATGCCGCGTTCCGTGCCACCGGCAACGAGCCGGGGTGGCTTGCGGTCGTTGATGGCGACACGCCGGGCCTGCAGGTGGAAGTCGACTATGGCGAGCGCCGCTTCGATGTGGCCAAACCCACCGAAGGCGCTGACGGCTGGAGTGGCAAGGCGTCCGACGGTACCGACGTCAAGCTCAGCTTCCAGCGCACCACCTGCCAGGATGACATGAGTGGCGAGGCATTCGATGCCAAGGTGAACCTGACCATCGGCACCCGCCAGTACCACGGTTGTGGCAACTTCGGCGCGAAGCAGCCGTAAGCTCTCTGTAGAGCCGAGCCCACGCTCGGCTGCTGTGTGCATTGGACAGGCACTGCAGCCGAGCGTGGGCTCGGCTCTACACAACCGCTGTCGCCGATGATCCGTCCGCTGCCTGCGGCGAACACGCCGCAAGCAGGGACGGGCAGCCGATCAGCGCAAGGCGCTTAGTCGGCACGGCCAGCGAATTCGCCGGTGGCGGTGTTCACCAGCACGCGCTCGCCGTTGACGATGTACTCCGGCACCATGATTTCGATGCCGGTGTTGAGCTTGGCCGGCTTCGGGCGCTTGGTGGCGGTGCCGCCCTTCAGTTCCGGCGGCGTCTCGATCACTTCCAGCACCACCGAGGCCGGCAGCTGGATCGCCACCGGCTGCTCGTCGATCACCTGCACGTAGATGCCGGTCAGGCCGACGGTGATGTAGCCGGCGTCGTCGCCGATCACGTCCGCGTCCAGGGTGTACGGGGTGTAGTCCTCGTCATCGAGGAACACGAAGGCATCGCCGTCCTTGTACGAATAGGTGGACTGGCGGCGCAGCAGTTCGACTTCGACCAGGTTGTCGTCGGCATCGAAGCTGGCGTCGAGCTTGTTGCCGCCCGGCACGCTGTACATGATGAAGCGGAAGCGGACGTTGCCGCCGCGACCCTGCGGCGAGCTGCGCTCGATGTCGCGGATCTGGTACACGCCGTTGTTGTACTCGACGACGTTGCCCTTCTTGATGTCGTTGGCTTTCATGGTGATCTAGGTCGTTGGGGGAGGGCGCCGTCCCGGCGCCCGGGGGGAATCACTTCGGAGCGAGGCGGGTAGCGCCGTCCAGGCGGATGGTCTCGCCATTGAGGTAGGTGTTGCCGAGGATGAAGCCAACCAGGCTGGCGAAGTCTTCCGGCTTGCCCAGGCGTGACGGGAACGGGATCGACGCGGCCAGTGACTGCTGCACCGCCTCGGGCATGCCGTCGACCATCGGCGTCCAGAACACGCCTGGAGCAATCGTATTGACGCGGATGCCGAAGCGCGACAGTTCGCGCGCCATCGGCAGCGTCATCGACACCACGCCGCCCTTGCTGGCGGCGTACGCGGCCTGGCCGATCTGGCCTTCGTAGGCGGCGATGCTGGCGGTATTGATGATCACGCCGCGCTCGCCGTCGGTGCCGGCTTCGTTGTGCTGCATGCGGTTGGCCGCGGCCTTTGCAACGTTGAAGCTACCGACCAGGTTGACCATCACCGTGCCCTGGAAGCCGGCCAGCGGCATCGGCCCTTCTTTGCCCAGCACGCGGCCGGCGCCGAGGATGCCGGCGCAGTTCATCGCCACGTTCAGGCCACCGAGGAACTCGTGGGCCTGGTCGATGGCTGCCGAAACGGCCGCTTCATCGCTGACGTTGACGTTGAAATAGCGGGCCTTGTCGGCACCCAGCCCGGCAACGGCAGCAGCACCCTTGTCGTCGTTGAGGTCGAACAGGGCCACCTTGCCGCCCTGGGCGACGAGGTGCTGGGCCACGGCCAGGCCGAGGCCGGAGACGCCGCCAGTGATCACGGCACGTACGGAAGACAGCTGCATTGCACGGTCCTGCAGGTTCGAGAACCGCCGATTCTAACGGAAGCCGCGACCGCCGCTGTTGTGCACTGCGCCGCCCAACGGAGGGCGGCGCAGAACCTGGATCAGCTGGCCGCCAATGCCTGGCCGGTGCGGCTGGCAGTGGCGCGGCCGAGCAGGCCGGCCAGCCAGCGGCCGGTCTCGGCCAGTGCAGGCAGGTCCACGCCGCTGTCCAGGCCCAGGCCCTGCAGCAGGTAGACCACGTCCTCGCTGGCGACATTGCCGCTGGCGCCCTTGGCATACGGGCAGCCACCGGCGCCAGACACCGCGCTGTCGACCACGCGCACGCCTTCTTCCAGGCAGGTGGCGATGTTGGCGATGGCCTGGCCATAGGTGTCGTGGAAGTGCACGGCCAGTGCGGCCATCGGAATCTCGGCGGCAACCGCCTGCAGCATCGCCCGGGCCTTGCGCGGGGTGCCGACGCCGATGGTGTCGCCCAGCGAGATTTCGTAACAGCCCATCTGATGCAGGGCGCGCGCCACCCGCACCACGTCGGCCAGCGGCACCTCGCCCTGGTAAGGGCAGCCGAGCACGGTGGACACGTAACCGCGCACGCGCACGCCATCGGCGGCGGCGCGGCGCAGGATCGGCTCGAACCGGGCCAGCGATTCGTCGATGCCTGCATTGGTGTTGGTGCGGTTGAACGCCTCCGAGGCGGCGGTGAACACCGCCACTTCCTCCACGCCCACCGCACGGGCGCGGTCGTAGCCCTGTTCGTTCGGCACCAGCACCGGGTAGTGGATGCCGGGCCGGCGCTGGATGCCGGCGTAGACCTCGGCGGCATCGGCCAGCTGCGGGATCCACTTCGGGCTGACGAAGCTGGTCGCCTCGATGCTGCGCAGGCCGGTGGCCGACAGGCGGTTGATCAGTTCGATCTTGTCGGCTGTGGACACCGACTGCTTTTCGTTCTGCAGACCGTCACGCGGGCCGACCTCGACGATGCGGACGTAGTCGCTCATGCGGCCACCTCGTCGGCAGGGCGGTGGCATACCGCCTCGATGTTGTTGCCATCCGGGTCGAGCACGAAGGCGCCGTAGTAGTCGGGGTGGTACCACGGGCGCAGGCCCGGCGCGCCGTTGTCGCGACCGCCGGCGGCGAGAGCAGCGGCATGGAAGGCGTCCACCTGGGGGCGGCTGGCGCAGGCGAAGGCCACGTGCACACCGTGGCTGGCGGTGCCGCCATTGCCGAGCCAGAAGAACGGCTTGCCCTCGCTGCCGAAGCCGATGTGGTCGTGCGCGCCGGTCTGTTCGGCGGTGACTTCCATCACCACGCCGATCTGCAGCGGCGCCAGCGCCTGCAGGAAGAAGGTCTTGCTGCGCGCCAGGTCGGCGCTGGTCAAACCAAGATGATCGAGCATGTTCAGGCTTCCGTGACCCAGTGGGGCGCGCGCTTGTCGAGGAAGGCGCCCAGGCCTTCCTGGCCCTCGGCGGACACCCGCAGGCGCGCGATCAGGGCGGCATTATCGCGATCCAGGGCATCGCGGTCATGGCTGTCACGCACCTGCCGCACCAGCTGCTTGGCGCTGGAAGAAGCGATCGGGCCGGCCTTGTCGAGCAGGGCCAGCTGGCGTTGCACGGCCTCGTCCAGGCGTTCTGGCTCGACCAGCTGGTGGACCAGGCCGATGCGCAGCGCGGTGTCGGCGTCGAAATGCTCGCCGGTGGCGAACCAGCGCCGCGCCTGGCGCGGGCCGATGGCCTCGATCACGTAGGGCGAGATCACCGCTGGCAGCAGGCCGAGGCGGCTTTCGGTCAGGCCGAAGCGGGCCGCGGTGCTGGCGATGGCGATGTCGCAGCAGGCGACCAGGCCGACGCCGCCACCGAAAGCCGCGCCGTGGACCCGGGCCAGGGTCGGCTTGGGCAGCTCGTCCAGAGTGCGCATCAGCCGCGCCAGGGCCAGCGAGTCCTCGCGGTTGTCGGCCTCGCTGGCGGCGGCCATGCCACGCATCCACTGCATGTCGGCGCCGGCCGAGAAGGAGGCGCCGTGGCCGGCCACCACTACCGCGCGCACCGCGTCGTCGCGTCCGGCGGCTTCGAGGGCGGCGGTCAGCCGCGCTATCAAGCCGGCGTCAAAGGCATTGTGCAGCTCGGGCCGGTTCAGCCAGAGGGTGAGGACGGCGCCGCTGCGCTCGATCTGCAAAGCATCGTTCATGGGATTCCAGGGTCACTCCATACCTGTATGGATCATAGCGGGCCATTGGTCATGGGCCATGACGCGACGCGGGAATGTTAGAATCGAGAACCATTTACATCCAGCAGAGAATGCGCTAGATGACGCTGTCCGAACTGCCGCTGCACGCCTCGGCCGTGGTCGAGTCCGTGCAGGACCTCCATGCCAACGATGCCATCGCCCGTCGCCTGCGCGAGCTGGGTTTCGTGAAGGGCGAGGAAGTGCGCCTGGTGGCCAAGGGCCCGGTCGGTGGCGAGCCGCTGCTGGTGCAGGTCGGGTTTACCCGGTTTGCGCTGCGTATCAGTGAAGCCAAGCGCGTCGTGGTCGACGCCAACCGCCAGGAGCGTCGCGCATGACCGCTGCAACTTCTACCGCGCCCCTGCGCATTGCGCTGGTCGGTAACCCCAACAGTGGCAAGACCGCGCTGTTCAACCAGCTGACCGGCAGCCGGCAGAAGGTTGCCAACTACACCGGCGTCACCGTCGAGCGCAAGGAAGGCCGCCTGCGCGCGCCGTCCGGCCGCGAGTTCGCCGTACTCGATCTGCCAGGTGCCTACAGCCTGCACCCGGCCAGCCTGGACGAGGCGATCACCCGTGACCTGTGCCGGGGCTTCTACCCGGGCGAGGCTGCACCGGACGTGCTGCTGTGCGTGATCGACGCCACCAACCTGCGTCTGCACCTGCGCTTCGCGCTGGAACTGCGCGAGCTGGGCAAGCCGATGGTGGTGGCCCTGAACATGGTCGATGCGGCCCAGCGCCGCGGCATCCAGGTGGACGTGGCCGCGCTGGAGCGCGAACTGGGCGTGCCGGTGGTGGAAACCGTGGCGGTGCGCAAGCAGGGTGCCAAGGCCCTGGTCGAGCGCCTCGATGCGATGGTGCCGCACCTGGATGCGCCGGTGCCGGGCCCGGAAGGTGGCATCGACTATCACGCCAAGGTGCGCGAGATCCTGTCGGTGGCCGTGCGCATGCCGGCGCGGACCGCGAAGATCGACGACGCGCTGGACCGCTGGCTGCTGCACCCGGTGTTCGGCCTGATCAGCCTGGCGGTGGTGATGTTCCTGATCTTCCAGGCGGTGTATGCCTGGGCGACACCGTTGATGGACGCCATCGAGGCTGGTTTCGCCTGGCTCGGCGCCTTCGTCGGCAGCGTGCTGCCGGAAGGCCCGCTGGCCAGCCTGCTGACCGACGGCATCATCGCCGGTGTGGGTGGCGTGGTGGTGTTCCTGCCGCAGATCCTGATCCTGTTCTTCTTCATCCTGGTGCTGGAAGAGTCCGGCTACCTGCCGCGAGCAGCATTCCTGCTCGACCGCATGATGGCGGCCGCCGGCCTGTCCGGTCGTTCGTTCATCCCGCTGCTGTCCAGCTTCGCCTGCGCGGTGCCGGGTATCATGTCCACGCGCAGCATCCAGGACCCGCGTGACCGCCTGGCCACGATCCTGGTCGCGCCGTTGATGACCTGCTCGGCGCGGCTGCCGGTGTACGCGCTGCTGATCGGTGCGTTCATTCCGCAGAAGACGGTGTGGGGCGTGTTCAACCAGCAGGGCCTGGTGCTGTTCGGCCTGTACGCGGCGGGCATCCTCAGTGCGCTGGCGATGTCATGGATCATGAAGAAGTGGCGCCGCGACAAGAGCGAGCACCCGCTGATGCTGGAGCTGCCGTCGTACCGCCTGCCGCATGTGCGCGACCTGGCAGTCGGCCTGTACGAGCGCGGCATGATCTTCCTCAAGCGCGTCGGCGGCATCATCCTGGCGCTGACCATCCTGCTGTGGGTGCTGCTGTCGTTCCCGGCGGCGCCGGCTGGTGCCACCATGCCGGCCATCGACTACAGCTACGCCGGCCAGATCGGCCATGCGATGGCGGTGTTCTTTGCGCCGCTGGGCTTCAACTGGCAGATCTGCATCGCGCTGATTCCGGGCCTGGCCGCGCGCGAAGTGGCAGTGTCCTCGCTGGCCACCGTGTACGCGCTGTCGGCGGCCGATGATGATGCCGCCAGCCAGGCGCTTACCCCGCTGATCAGCGACGGCTGGTCTCTGGCCACCGCGCTGTCGCTGCTGGTCTGGTACATCTACGCCCCGATGTGCATCTCGACGCTGGCCACCATCAAACGCGAGACCAATTCGTGGAAGACGATGGCCTTCTCGGCGTTCTACCTGTTTGCTGCGGCCTACGTGGCGGCGCTGATCACCTACCAGGTGACCAAGGCGCTGGGAGGCGGCTGATGGACCGTGGACTGCTGCTGCAGTACCTGATCATCGCGGTGGCCGTGCTGGTCAGTGCCTGGGTGGTGCTGAAGAAGCAGTTCCCCGGCACCGTGCGCAAGCTGCGCGGGGCGCTGGCGTTGGCCCTGCTGAAACCCAGCCGCGCCGCCTGGCTGCAGGCGCTGGGGCGGAAGATCGCACCGCCGCCTAGCGGAGGCGGTGGTGCCTGTGGCGGCTGCGACAGCTGCGGACCGACGCCGCCCAAGCAGCACTGAATGTGTCCTGGTAGGTGCGAACCTTGGTTCGCACGCTCCTGGAGTCCATCCACGCATGGCGTGGATCTACTAGACCTCTCTGCGGATGAGCGCGCGGAAGTTCCCGTCCTGATTCAGTCGCCGCACCGACTCCCGGTTTCCATGGGTTGCCGCGAAGCCCGCCACGTCGGCAAGGGCATCGAGCAGCAGGCCTTTGAGCCCGTCGCGGTTTCCGGCCTCCAGCAGATCATCCAGATCCTGCTGGATGAACGCCCGGCGCAGGCCCGGCGTTTCTTCGATCCGCCAGTCGACATGGGGCGTGGGAATGCTGGAGCGGTACCTGAAAGCTGTTTCAAGATCGTCAGGTGCAAGGGGATACTCGAGCAGCTCTGGAAAGTAGAGCCCGGCATTCACATAGAAGCCCCGGCTTTCGCTGGCGCGTTGGTGATTGACGACAAGCAGGGCGGCATCCAGCAAGCGGTAGCGGGTCGTCGACGTGCCGGAAAAGCCGGTCTTCCTGGCGCACTTGCTGAAGACAGTCGAGGATTTCATGGGCTTTGCCTGGGCCGTAAGAAGTGCCCACAGCCTTGAGGCACGGTGCCTGGCGGTCAATTGGCAAACGCGACACATGGAATGTGGCCGGCATTTCATCCACGCATGGCGTGGATCTACCTGGCGCGTGAACCCAGCTCTGCTGCCAACGCCAGCCACTTGCTGCGTTGTGCTGGGGTACTGCTGCGCACCGCACCGAGACGGCTGACCCGCACCGGGCGGATGCCGCAGAATTCCAGAATGGTGGCGCGGATCTGGGTGATGCCCGGGTCGCGGTAGATCCAGCGGTAGTACCAGGGCGGCGTATCCAGCGTGGTGATCACCCGCGCGCTGCGCCCGGCCAGCAGCCGGTCCCACCACACCGAATCGCGCCGGTAGCGGAAGGCGTACCCCGGCAGCAGCGCGCGATCGAAGAAGCCCTTCAACAACGCCGGCATCGCGCCCCACCAGGTCGGGTAGACCAGCACCAGGTGATCGCAGGCCTCGATCGCATCGGCGGCGTCCTGCAGATCGGCTTCCAGTGGCTGGATCTGGCGATAGCCATGCCGCAGCACCGGATCGAACTCGAGTTCACCCAATGCGATCAAGCGCACCCGGTGGCCGGCATTCTCGGCGGCGGTGGCGTAGCGCTGGGCGAGGGCGCCGCACAGGCTGTCGCGGTCGGGATGGCCGAGCAGGATCAGGATGGAACGGGACACGGCAACCTCGGGCAATGGAAAGTGCGCGAGGCTGCGGTCTGCCCCAAGGGCAGAGTCAAGCCTGGGTCGTGCAGCCGCTGGGTTCCAGCACGCAGTCATTGCTGCCGGAGAGCAGCCACTGCTGCAGTTCGTCGCTGACCTGCTGCAGGTCGAGCTCGACCTGCGCCAGCCGTGCCCGCTCGCTGGCAATGCGGCTGCGCTGCTGCTCAAGCAGGGTCAGCACTGCCTGCCAGTCGAGCCGCCCGTCGCGGCCCTGCAGGCGCGAGATTGCCGTCAGCGTGATACCCAGCCCCAGCGCCTGGCGGATCAGCTGCACCCAGGCCACGTCCTGTTCGCTGTAGTCGCGGTAGCGGTTCAGTCGTGGCACCGGCGGCAGCAGGCCGCGCGCCTCGTACAGTCGGATGGCCTTGGCGCTGGCACCGGTCAGGCGGCTGACCTCGGAGATGCGCATCGGCTCAGTCCCGCACCAATCCGCCATCCACCACCAGGTTCTGGCCGGTCACCGCGCGTGACCACGGGCTGGCGAAGAACAGCGCGGCATCGGCGAATTCGGCCGGGGTGGTGACGCTGCGCAGCGGGGTGTTGGCGGCGATGTAGTCGAACACCGCTTCGGGCGTGGCGGAACTGGCATCGGTGGTGCGCAGCAGGCCGCCGGACAGCATGTTGACGGTGATGCCGTGCGGGCCGAGGTCGCCGGCCAGTGTGCGGGTCAGCGACAGCAGTGCGGCCTTGGCGGCGGTGTAGTCGTGGTAGGGCACGACCGGGTTCTGGAACAGGTTGGTGCCGATGTTGATCACACGGCCGAAGCGGCGGGCCTGCATGCCGGGCAGGGCGGCCTGCACGGTGTTCAGCGCGCCGCGCACGCTGCCCTCGAACTGCGCCTGGAAGGCCGGCCAGCCGATATCGGCGGCGCCGTCGCGGGCATCGCCATTGAACGAGAACGCTGCGAGTGCGTTGTTGACCACCGTGGTGACGCCCTGGCCGAAGTGGGCCAGGGCGTGCTGCAGCATCGCATCGACCTGGTTGCGATCAGTGACGTCGGCAGGCAGTGCGATTGCCTGTCCGCCCAGCTCGGCGGCCAGCGCTCGAGCGGTGCCTTCGCTGCGGTGGTAGTTGACGATGACGCGCGCACCCTGCGCAGCGAAGGCGCGGGCGATGTGCTTGCCAAGGCCGCGGCCGGCGCCAGTGACCAGCACCAGCTGTTCGCTGATCTGCATGAAGGAGCTGCCATCCATTGCATGAAAGGGCATGCAGCGTAGCAGCGATGGCGCTTGCCGGAGCGGGCGTGCTGCCGCTAGCCTGCAGGCATGAACCAGACTCCCCTGCGATTGCTCATTCACGGTGCCTCCGGGCGCATGGGCCAGGCCCTGCTGCGGCTGGCCGCCGAACATCCCGAAACCCTGCAGATCGTGGCTGCGGTAACCGGCCGTGCGCCGACCCAGCGCGTGGTCGACGGCGTGCCGTTCTTCGCGGCCAGCGAACTGCCTGGCGCGCCGGTGTTCGATGTGGCGATCGACTTCAGCCTGCCGGAGGGCTTCGACCCGATGCTGGCGCTGTGCGTGGAGCGGGGTGCGGGCCTGGTCTCGGGCACTACTGGCATCTCCAGCCCACAGCGGCAGGCGCTGGAGGCCGCGGCGGCGTCCATCCCGCTGGTCTGGGCGTCGAATTTCAGCCTGGGCGTGGCGGTACTGGACGAGCTGGTCGAGCGCGCGGCGCAGGCGCTGGCCGGTTGGGACTGCGACATCGTCGAATCGCACCACACGCAGAAGAAGGACGCGCCGTCGGGCACCGCGCTGACCCTGGGCGCGGCCGCGCAGCGGGGCGGGGCGGAGCCGCATTACGCCAGCCTGCGTGCCGGTGACATCGTCGGCGAGCATCTGGTGCAGTTCACCGGACTGGGTGAGCGCATCGAGCTGGTGCACCGGGCCACCAACCGCGACATCTTCGCCCGCGGCGCCCTGTTTGCCGCCCGCCAGCTGCAGGGCCGCGCCCCGGGTAGCTACCGGGTGCGGGACCTGCTGGACGGCCCCCGGTAACGGTCCAGGCCGATGGTAGATGCCAACCTTGGTTGGCAGGCTTTCCGGGAAGCGCCAACCAAGGTTGGCGTCTACCAGGGTCATGGCGGCCCGCATACGCCGCCGGATTGAAATGAATGCGCAATCGCCTGTTCATGAAGTGCGATAACCGCTGGCGCGAGCGCCCCGGCAGCGCTACAATTCGCACTCGCCGAATCACGAAAGCCGGACCGGTCCCAGACCGCACGTCCGCGCTTTTTTGCAACCGGATTTCCGTGAAGCGCAGGCGTGACTTCGGCAGCCCCCTCGGTAGCCAAAGTGAGATTCCCGTGACCCAAGCCGCAATCCTCGTCCTCGAAGACGGCACCGTATTCGAGGGCGAATCCGTAGGCGCGCCCGGCCTGTCCGTCGGTGAGGTGGTGTTCAACACCGCCATGACCGGTTACCAGGAAGTGCTGACCGACCCGTCCTACGCCCGGCAGATGGTCACGCTGACCTATCCGCATATCGGTAACACCGGCATGACCGACCAGGACAATGAAGCGTCCAAGGTGTGGTCGGCCGGCCTGATCGTGCGCGATGTTCCCCGCCGTCCCAGCAACTGGCGCAGCCAGGTGTCGCTGCAGGACTGGCTGATCCAGCGTGGCGTGGTCGCCATCGCCGGTATCGACACCCGCAAGCTGACCCGCATCCTGCGCGAGAAGGGCGCGCAGAACGGTGCGCTGATGGCCGGTGACATCGACGTGGAAAAGGCACTGGAAGCTGCCCGCAAGTTCCCGGGGCTGAAGGGCATGGATCTGGCCAAGGTCGTCACTACCGAGAAGACCTACACCTGGACCGAGGGCCAGCTGGACCTGGATGCCAACGCCTTCGTCAGCGTGCCGGCCAAGTACAAGGTCGTGGCCTACGATTTCGGCGTGAAGACCAACATCCTGCGCATGCTGGCCGAGCGTGGCTGCGAAGTGACCGTGGTGCCGGCACAGACCCCGGCCGCCGAAGTGCTGGCGCTGAAGCCGGATGGCGTGTTCCTGTCCAATGGCCCGGGTGACCCGGAACCGTGCGACTACGCCATCGAAGCGATCAAGACCTTCATCGACGTGAAGATCCCGACCTTTGGCATCTGCCTTGGCCACCAGCTGCTGGGCCTGGCCTCAGGCGCGCAGACCATGAAGATGGGCCACGGCCACCACGGTGCCAACCACCCGGTGCAGGACCTGGACAGCGGCCGGGTGATGATCACCTCGCAGAACCACGGCTTCGCGATTGATGAAGCGACCCTGCCGCCGACCCTGCGCGTGACCCACCGCTCGCTGTTCGACGGCACCAACCAGGGTGTCGCCCGCACCGACGTGCCGGCGTTCTCGTTCCAGGGCCACCCGGAAGCGTCGCCGGGCCCGACCGATGTCGGCCCGCTGTTCGACCGCTTCGTGGTGCTGATGGAGCAGGCCAAGGCGTGATCAGTACGCCGCCGGCCCCCCGGTGGCGTCGCGATGGACCGTAAACCCCGCAACGCTGCTGCCGCTGGCGCGGCGCTGCGGATCAAGATTCCTGATCGACAGCGTGCGATCACCCCCCTTGTCACGCTGTACTGACTTAGAGAAGAAAATGCCCAAGCGCACTGACCTCAAGACCATCCTCATCATCGGTGCTGGCCCGATCGTCATCGGCCAGGCCTGCGAGTTCGACTACTCCGGCGCCCAGGCCTGCAAGGCCCTGCGTGACGAGGGTTACCGCGTGGTGCTGGTCAACAGCAACCCGGCCACGATCATGACCGACCCGGAGATGGCCGACGCCGTCTACATCGAGCCGATCAACTGGCAGACGGTCGAGAAGATCATCGCCAAGGAAAAGCCCGATGCGCTGCTGCCGACCATGGGTGGCCAGACCGCGTTGAACTGCGCGCTGGACCTGGCCGACAACGGCGTGCTGGAGAAGTACAACGTCGAGCTGATCGGCGCCAAACGCGAAGCGATCCGCATGGCCGAAGACCGCGAGCTGTTCCGCGTTGCCATGGGTGAGATCGGCCTGGAATGCCCGACCGCCGCCGTCGCCCATACCCTGGACGAAGCGCTGGAAATCCAGACCCGCGTCGGCTACCCGACCATCATCCGCCCCAGCTTCACGCTGGGCGGCAGCGGTGGCGGCATCGCCTACAACCGCGAAGAGCTGGTCGAGATCGTCAGCCGCGGCCTGGAACTGTCGCCGACCACCGAAGTGTTGGTGGAAGAGTCGGTGCTGGGCTGGAAGGAGTTCGAGATGGAAGTGGTCCGCGATACCGCGGACAACTGCATCATCGTCTGCTCGATCGAGAACCTGGACCCGATGGGCGTGCACACCGGTGACTCGATCACCGTGGCGCCGGCGCAGACCCTGACCGACAAGGAGTACCAGCGCCTGCGCGATGCCTCCATCGCCGTGCTGCGCAAGATCGGCGTCGATACCGGTGGCTCGAACGTGCAGTTCGGCATCAACCCGAAGACCGGCCGCGTGGTCGTCATCGAGATGAACCCGCGCGTGTCGCGTTCCTCGGCGCTGGCCTCCAAGGCCACCGGCTTCCCGATCGCCAAGGTCGCCGCCAAGCTGGCCGTGGGATACACCCTGGACGAACTGAAGAACGAAATCACCGGTGGCCTGACCCCGGCCTCGTTCGAGCCGTCGATCGACTACGTCGTCACCAAGATCCCGCGTTTCGCTTTCGAGAAGTTCCCGGCTGCCGACGCCCGCCTGACCACCCAGATGAAGTCGGTGGGCGAGGTGATGGCGATGGGCCGTACCTTCCAGGAGTCGGTGCAGAAGGCGCTGCGTGGCCTGGAAACCGGCAAGGTTGGCTTCGACCCGACCGGCCTGGACCTGAGCAACGAAGAAGACCTGCAGACCCTGCGTCGCGAGCTGAAGGCGCCGGGCCCGGAGCGCCTGTTCTTCGTCGCCGATGCGTTCCGTGCCGGCATGAGCGTGGAAGAGATCTACGCACTGTCGTTCATCGACCACTGGTTCCTGGACCAGATCGAGGAAATCATCGCTGCCGAGGCTGAAGTCGCTGCTGGTGGCATCGACGCGCTGGACGCTGCACGCCTGCGCAAGCTGAAGCGCGCCGGTTTCTCCGACGCACGCCTGGCACAGCTGACCGGCACCAACGAAGCCGCCATCCGCGCGCTGCGTCGTGCGCACAAGGTGCGCCCGGTCTACAAGCGCGTCGATTCCTGCGCCGGTGAGTTCTCCACCGGCACCGCCTACCTGTACTCGACCTACGAGGACGAGTGCGAGGCCGCGCCGAGCAACCGCGACAAGATCATGATCCTGGGCGGTGGCCCGAACCGCATCGGCCAGGGCATCGAGTTCGACTACTGCTGCGTGCACGCGGCACTGGCGCTGCGCGAGGATGGTTTTGAAACCATCATGGTCAACTGCAACCCGGAAACCGTGTCGACCGACTACGACACCTCCGACCGCCTGTATTTCGAACCGCTGACGCTGGAAGACGTGCTGGAAATCGTCGAACTGGAACAGCCGAAGGGCGTGATCGTGCAGTACGGCGGCCAGACCCCGCTGAAGCTGGCGCGCGCGCTGGAAGCCAACGGCGTGCCGGTGATCGGCACCAGCCCGGACTCCATCGACCTGGCCGAAGACCGTGAGCGCTTCCAGCAGCTGGTCGACAAGCTGGGCCTGAAGCAGCCGCCGAACCGCATCGCCCGCAACGACCAGGAAGCCCTGCTGCTGGCCCGCGAGATCGGCTACCCGCTGGTGGTGCGCCCGAGCTACGTGCTGGGCGGCCGTGCGATGGAAATCGTCTACGGTGAAGCCGACCTGGCCCGCTATGTGCGCGACGCGGTGAAGGTGTCCAACGATTCGCCGGTGCTGCTGGACCGCTTCCTCGACAATGCCGTGGAGTGCGACGTCGACATCATTGCCGATGCCCAGGGCAACGTCCTGATCGGCGGCGTGATGGAGCACATCGAAGAAGCCGGCGTGCACTCGGGCGATTCCTCGTGCTCGCTGCCGCCGTACTCGCTGTCGGCTGAAACCCAGGCCGAGCTGCGTCGCCAGGTGGTGGAACTGGCCAAGGCCCTGAACGTGGTCGGCCTGATGAACACCCAGTTCGCGATCCAGACCAGCGATGAAGGTGCCGACACCATCTACCTGCTGGAAGTGAACCCGCGTGCTTCGCGCACCGTGCCGTTCGTGTCCAAGGCCACCGGCATGCCGCTGGCCAAGATCGCCGCCCGTTGCATGGCTGGCAAGAGCCTGGCCGAGCAGGGCGCGACCAAGGAAATCGTGCCGGACTACTACTCGGTGAAGGAGGCGATCTTCCCGTTCGCCAAGTTCCAGGGCGTCGACCCGATCCTCGGGCCGGAGATGCGCTCCACCGGTGAGGTGATGGGCGTCGGCCGCACCTTCAACGCTGCCTTCGCGCGTGCGCAGGAAGCCGGTGGCATCAAGGCACCGCCGGTCGGCAAGGCCTTCGTCTCGGTCCGCGATCCGGACAAGAAGCGCGTTCTGCCGGTGGCCAAGGCGCTGCTGGCGCGTGGCTACAGCCTGGTCGCCACCCGTGGCACCGCCGCGTGGCTGCAGCAGCACGGCATGGACTGCGAGATCATCAACAAGGTGGTCGAAGGCCGTCCGCACATCGTCGACTCGATCAAGAACGGCGAGATCGTCTACATCGTCAACACGACCGAAGGTCGTTCGGCGATCAACGACTCGTTCTCGATCCGTCGCGAGGCGCTGCAGCATCGCGTCACCTACTCGACCACCATCGCCGGCGCCAAGGCGCTGGTGGATTCACTGGAATTCCGCGGCACCGGCCCCGTCTGGTCGCTGCAGGAGCTGCACAAGGAGTTGAATGCATGAGAGCCCCCATCACGATGAAGGGCGCGCAGAAGCTGCGCGACGAACTGGATCACCTGAAGTCGGTCAAGCGCCCGAAGGTCATTGCGGCCATCGCAGAAGCGCGTGAGCATGGCGACCTGAAGGAAAATGCCGAGTACCACGCCGCGCGCGAGGAGCAGGGCTTCATCGAAGGCCGCATCAAGCAGCTGGAAGGCGAGCTGTCGCACGCCGAGATCATCGACGTGAGCAAGCTCAATGCCGGCTCGAAGGTGGTGTTCGGCGCCAGCGTGACCCTGGCCGACGTGGAAACCGACGAAGAGAAGAAGTACCAGATCGTCGGTGACCTGGAAGCGGACATCAAGCTGGGCCTGATCGCCATCTCTTCGCCGGTGGCGCGCGCGATGATCGGCAAGCTGGAAGGCGATTCGATCGTGATCGACGCCCCGGCAGGCCAGCGCGAGTACGAGATCGTCAGCGTCAGCTACGTGGACTGACCCGGTGGCAACGGCGACCCTGCTGTTGCCCGCGCGCAGCCGCTTTGCCGCGGCTGCGCTGCCTGATGACGTGGCGCGTGCCCTGGGCCGCGCCAACGCCTCGCAGTTCGAAGCCGGCGAGCGGGCACAGCTGCAGCGCCATTTCACGGTCGCTGCGCCGCACTGGCCGGTGGCCGCACTGAGCCGCCAGCGTGACGTCGGCGATGCTGCCGGCGCGTGCTGGCTGCGTGCCGATCCGGCCTGCATGGTGCCGGACATGCACGGCGCGCGGATGATGGCCTACGGCGAAACGTTGCGGCCGACGCTGGCCGACTGCCTGGCCCTGCTGCCGGTGCTGCAGCCCTTGTTCGCCGATGCCGGGTTCGTGCTCGACGCGCCCGACCCCTCGCGCTGGTACCTGCGGCTTCCGATCGACCTGGCCCTGCCGGACTTCGACAGTCCGGACGAGGTGCTGGGCGATGACCTGTTCTCGCACCTACCGGAAGGCGAGGGTGGCCGCCGTTGGCGGGCGCTGATGACCGAGGCGCAGGTGCTGCTGCACAATCATTCCTGGAACCAGCAGCGCGCCGCGCAGGGACAACAGCCGATCAATTCGCTGTGGTTCTGGGGTGGCGGCGTGATGCCGGTGTCGGTCAGTACGGCGCATGCGCAGGTGCGCAGTCGTGATGCCCTGCTGCAGGGCCTGGCTCTGGCGGCAGGCGTGGCCGTGGATGGCGAGCAGGCGGTGGATGCACTGGTCGACCTGCGCCAGCTGCGCTCTTTGCAGCAGCTCGGCAATGATGCGATCCGTCCGCTGCTGGCCGCGCTGAAACGTGGCGAGCTGCAGCGGCTGGTGCTGGATTTCGAGGATGGCCTGCAGTTCCAGCTGGATCGTGGCCAGCGCTGGCAGTTCTGGAAGAAGCCGCGGCAGCTTCACGATTGAGCGGGGTCAGATCCGTTTCCCATCGGAAAACGGCTCTGACCCTGGACGTTTGCCGGGGTTGCCGGCCAGCGGCCGGCACTACCGCAGGAGCCGGGCGCAATCCCGCCAGCCTTTCCCACGCGCGGTATCATCCCTCTGTCTTTCGTAACCGGCGATGCCGATGTCCCTTGCCGCCGATGCCGTGCAGCCCTCCTCTGATACGCCGACTATCCGCCGCCGCGATGCGGTTGCGCCCGCCAACTGGCCGGAGGGCACTCTGCCGTTGCTGGCGCGGCTCTACGCCAGTCGCGGTGCCGGTACCCCGGAGCTGGCGCTGCCGAAGCTGGGCAGCCTGCATGCGCCCGAGCTGCTGACCGGCATCGATGATGCGGTGGGACTGCTGGTCGAGGCCATCGCCAACGACAAGCGCATCCTGGTGGTCGGCGATTTCGACTGCGATGGTGCTACCGCCTGTGCGGTCGGTGTGCGCGGCCTGCGCATGCTCGGCGCGCAGCATGTTTTCCACGCGGTGCCGAACCGCATGGTGCACGGCTATGGCCTGTCACCTTCACTGGTGGAGGAGCTGGTCGCGCTACAGCCGGACCTGCTGGTCACGGTCGATCACGGCATTGCCTGCCACGCGGGCGTGACCGCGGCCAAGGCGCGTGGCTGGCAGGTGCTCGTCACCGATCACCATCTGCCGGGCCCGCAGCTGCCGCCGGCTGACGTGATCGTTGATCCGAATCTGGACGGCGACGCCTTCCCCAGCAAGTCGTTGGCCGGTGTCGGCGTGATCTTCTACGTGCTGATGGCGCTGCGCCGGCAGATGCGCGAGGCCGGCGTCTTTGCCGATGGCAAGGGGCCGGACCTGACCACGCTGCTGGACCTGGTGGCGGTCGGCACCGTTGCCGACCTGGTGGCACTGGATCCGAACAACCGTGCGCTGGTCAGTGCGGGCCTACGCCGTCTACGCGCAGGGCAGGGCTGTGTCGGCCTGCGTGCGCTGATCGAAGCCAGTGGCCGTGATGCCGCGCGACTGACCGCCACCGATATCGGCTTCGCACTCGGCCCGCGCCTGAACGCGGCGGGCCGGCTGGAAGACATGGCGCTGGGCATCGCGCTGCTGCTGACCGAAGACCCGCGCCAGGCGCGCGAGATCGCGCAGACGCTGGAGCAGATCAATTCGGAACGGCGCGCGGTGCAGCAATCGATGACCGATGATGCCGAGCAGGCGTTGACCCGCGTGGTGCTGGACATGGCCGGGCAGCGCCCGGTGGCGGCCTGCCTGTTCGATGCCGATTGGCACCCGGGCGTGGTCGGCCTGGTCGCGTCGAAGATGAAGGATCGCCTGCATCGCCCGGTGATCGCCTTCGCGCCTGCAGAACCCGGTGCCGACACGCTGCGTGGCTCGGCGCGCTCGATTCCCGGCCTGCACATCCGTGACGCACTGGCGCTGGTCGATGCGCGGCATCCGGGTCTGATCGAACGTTTCGGTGGTCACGCCATGGCGGCCGGCCTCAGCCTGCGGCTGGATCACGTCGATGACTTCAAGGCGGCCTTCGTGGCTGTCGTGCTGGAAATGCTCGACCCGGCGGCACTGCAGCAGCAGGTGCTGAGCGATGGCGAACTGGCCGCCGACGAGCTGGATCATCGCCACGCCGATGCCCTGCGGTTGGCCGGACCGTGGGGCCAGGGCTTCCCCGAACCGCTGTTCGATGGCCACTTCGAAGTGGCCAACTGGCGCGTACTGAAGGAGCGCCACCTGAAGCTGGAACTGCGCCTGCCGGGCGTGCCTGGCACGATCAATGCGATCCATTTCGGCGGCTGGCACGGCAACGCACCCGGCCGTCATGTGCATCTGGCCTATCGACTGGCCTGCGACGACTATCGCGGCGGCAGCGCCATCCAACTGATCGTCGAGCACTGCCTGCCTGCATGAGAAAAAGGGGACGGAGGGGATTAAGTCGCTTGTGCCTTGTTTGCCACTTGCGACTTAATCCCCTCCGTCCCCTTTTTCTGTGGCGTCAGCGGACCTCGCTGACCAGCATCGGCAGTTCCCAGGTGCCACCGGGCACGCCCCGGCATAGACCTGGCGCCACCTCCGACGTCGCGATGAAGTTCGTCCCGTCCCACGTCCAGGCTGCGTGCGACATGCAGTCAGCGAGGCCGCGGCCCTTCTGCGCGGCAATGATCTGGCCGTCGGCGTAGTCGATCGCATCGCTGGTCACCCATTGCGCCTGGAACGGCGCCTGCGGGCGCGCGACCCAATAGCCATCGCCGATGTTGTAGGCCCCGCGCCAACACGGGACCGTGACCAGCACATGCTGCGCGTCCAGGCGCTGGACCTGCAGCGGGGAGTTGCTGAGCGGAACGTCGGCGTCGGTTTCCTGCAGGCCCTCGCATCTGTCGTCCTCCAGCGTGGCGCGCAGTGCCGCGCGCAGGGCGGGTGAGGCGGCCAGCCGAGCAAACGCGGGATCATCCGGAGTCGAGTCCAGGGTAGCGGCCTTGCGTACAACCGGCACCGGAAGTGCGGCGGGAACGCCGGACTCAGGCGTGCTGCCCCTGCGCATCACGGCGCCGGGCGTGCCGAGGCGGCCCTGGTACTCATCGATCTTCAGCAGTACCGCTGCGGCACCCTTGTCCGACAGCGGCCAGCGATGGCCAGCGTCATCGGTCACGCTGATTCCTCCATCGCGTACCAGTGCGGACAACAGTGCGCTGGTCTGCGCGGCATTCAAGCTGTGCGTGCCTTCGCCCTTCACGGGAGCCAGTACGCCCAGGTCCTGGCGCTGGATGCGCAGATGCAGCGCGCCCTTGGGCTGGGTCTGGCCTTCTTCCGGCTGCAGCGTCAGGCGGCCCTGGATGGCCTGATCCGGGCCGCCCTTGCGGGTGAGCAGCACACTCAGGGTGCTGCCATCGTCGGTGGCGTAGCCGGCGGCGCGGCAGGTCAAGGTGTTGTCACAGGCCACGACCCAGTCGTGGTGCTGGAAATACAGACTCTTGGCCGGAGCCGCAGCAAGCGCTGTCAGGGGGCAGGCCAGTGCCAACAGAGTGGCCAGCAGGGGCAATCGCATCGGCATCCTTGCGCGTGTGGGAGCGTGGGGCATGGTGCCTGTGGATGGGGGCAAAGAAAAGCCGCGCACGGTCCAACCCCATTCCGGGTGTCCGTGCGTTCAAATGTCCACGATCCCACTGGAGCCCTGTCATGGTCTTCGTCCGTTGCTGCGCTGTGTTGTTGCTGGCCCTCGCGGCTGGGCCTGTCGGCGCTCAGGCGCCACGTATTGCCAGGCCGCAAGCCACCACCCCGCTGTTGATCGCGCCTGCCGCCGAACAGCCGGTGCAGCTGCAGCGTGCCCGCATCGAAGGCGAGGTCCAGGCCGGCATCGCCCAGACCAGGATCACCCTCGAATTCCACAACCCGAACCGACGCGTGCTGGAGGGCGAGCTGCAGTTCCCGCTGGCCGATGGCCAGCAGATCAGCGGCTTCGCACTGGACATCAACGGTGAACTGCGTGACGCCGTGCCGGTGCCCAAGGACCGTGGCCGCCAGGTGTTCGAGGAAATCGCCCGCCGTGGTGTGGACCCGGGCCTGCTGGAACAGACTGCCGGCAACCAGTTCCGCCTGCGTATCTATCCGCTGCCGGCCGGTGGCAGCCGGCGCGTGCAGCTAGTGATTCGCGAACCGCTGGCCTTCGCCGGCCAGGGCTGGCAGTGGACGCTGCCGCTGCAGTTCGCCGCTGGCGCTGCATCGGTTGAGCTGAAGCTGCAGGCGCCGGAAGCGGCCACCGCAGGTTCGGCCCCATTCCGCATCAATGCGGGCCAGCTGCACTGGCAGGGCAAGGGCGCGCAGTTGCCGACGCAGCTGCAGTGGAGCCTGCCGGCGGCACGTCAGGCGCAGGTCCAAGTGGCGCCCTGGCAGGACGGGCACTACCTGTTGGCGCAGCTGCCGGTGGCAGTCAGTCGCACGCCGCGCACACTTCCCAGCGAAATCGGCCTGCTGTGGGACGGTTCCGGTTCGGCGGGCCAGCGCGATCGCACACGTGAGTTCGCCTTGCTGGATCGCTATTTCGCAGCGCTGGGTGACGGCACGGTGGCATTGACCGTGCTGCGTGACCGTGCCGAACCGATGCGTCGCTTCCGTGTCCGTGCAGGCAACTGGAGCGAGCTGCGTGCAGCACTCCAGGCCGTACGTCCCGACGGTGCCAGCGCGCTGGCGCAGTGGCAGCCGCAACCGAGCGTGAAGGAGTACCTGCTTGTCAGCGATGGTCTGCTGACCTATGGGCCGGAAGCACTGCCAGCACTCGCACCGCAGCAGCGCCTGTTCGCGGTCAGCAGTGCTGGTGCGCGAACCGATGTAGTGCGCCTGCGCGGCTGGAGCGAAGCGCATGGCGGTCGCTTTGTCGCGCTGGGCAAGGATGTTGATGCGGCCGCTCGCGAACTGCTGTCGTCGCCGTTGGACGTGCAGGTCGATGCGGGCCGTGGCGTACAGGATGTTGTGATCGATCGTCGCAGCGAGGCCGAAGGCTGGCTATGGCTGCATGCCCGCCTTGCGGCGGACGGCGTGCCGATGCGGGTGCGCGTGGGCGGTGGTGAATGGCAGGCGCTGCCGGCAACGCAGAAGAGTGACGACGGTGAGCTGCTGGCCGGCTTGTGGGCGCAGGCCCGTCTGCAGCAACTCGGCGCCGACCGCCGAGGCAGCCGCGAGGCAATGCAACTGCTGTCGCAGCAGTTCGGCCTGGTCGGACCGGACACCTCGCTGATCGTGCTGGAGACTCTGGAGGACTACCTGCGCTACGCGATCCGCCCGTCCGCCAAACTGCGCGCCGAGTACGATGCCCGCTTCGCACGGCAGGTGAGCGATCGCGCCGCTGCCGATCGCCAGCGCCTGGACCAGGTTGCCGCACGTTGGAAGGAGCGCCAGCAGTGGTGGAACCGAAGCTGGCCGAAGGGAGCGCCTCCGCAGTTGAAGGGCGGGGCGCTGGAAGTTGCATCCGCGGATTACGCGATG
The DNA here is from genome assembly GCF_029836955.1 of Stenotrophomonas sp. GD04054. NCBI lineage: Bacteria > Pseudomonadati > Pseudomonadota > Gammaproteobacteria > Lysobacterales > Lysobacteraceae > Stenotrophomonas > Stenotrophomonas sp. GD04054. The sequence continues at coordinate 37,367 of NZ_JAOECR010000043.1, forward strand.
GACTCGGCGCCGGTGGCGATGCTCGCTGCGCCGGCCCCCGCGGCACCGCCCGCGCCGGCACCGATGGCCGCCGCTGCCGAGCAGCGCATGGAAGCCAGCAGCGCGCGTGCACGTCGCTCAGCGTCCGCATCGAACAAGGCCCTGGATTCAATCACGGTCACTGGTGGTCGTGTCGCTGCGCCCGCTGCCGCCAACAATGGGGAGCTCGGCATCCAGCTGGCGGCGTGGCAGCCGGATTCGGCCATCGCCCGGCGCCTGCGCCAGGGCCCGGCGTCGCAACTGTATGACCGCTACCTGGCCGAGCGCGATGCACACGCCGACAGCAGTGCGTTCTTCCTCGACGTGGCCGACCTGCTGCTGGAGCAGGGCCAGCGCGAACTGGCATTGCGCGTGCTGTCGAACCTGGCCGAGATGGACCTGGACAACCGCCACCTGTTGCGTGTGCTCGGCTACCGGCTGATGCAGGCCGATGCCCCGGCACTGGCGGTGCCGGTGTTCGAGCAGGTGCTCGCGATGGGCCAGGAGGAACCGCAGAGCTTCCGCGATCTGGGCCTGGCACTGGCGGCTGCGGGCAAGCCGCAGCAGGCGTTGGCGCCGCTGTACCAGGTGGTGGTGCGGCCGTGGGACAACCGCTTCGACGGCATCGCCCTGAGCGCATTGGACGAGCTGACCAACCTGGTGGCACGCAGCACGCCACGGCTGGATACCCGCAGCATCGACCCACGCCTGCTGCAGGCGATGCCGCTGGACCTGCGCGTGGTGCTGTCGTGGGATGCCGACAACAGTGACATGGACCTGTGGGTGACCGACCCGAACGGCGAGCGCGCCTACTACGGCAACCGCCTTACCTACCAGGGCGGGCAGATGTCGCAGGACTTCACCGGCGGCTACGGTCCTGAGCAGTTCTCGCTGCGCAACGCCAAGCCCGGCAAGTACAAGGTGGAGGCGAACTACTTCGGCAGCCGCCAGCAGCTGGTGACCGGTGCGACGACCCTGATGCTGCGCCTGACCACGCACTGGGGCACGCCGAAGCAGAAGGACCAGATGGTCACGATGCGGTTGAAGGATCGTGCCGAGACGGTGCTGGTGGGCGAGTTCGAGGTGAAATGATCGATCCCGGGCTTTTGTAGAGTCGAGCTTGCTCGACTGCCTCAAGGTGGAGCCGAGCCCATGCTCGGCTCACGGCAGAAGCAGCCGAGCGCGGGCTCGGCTCTACAACGGCACCGAACTCAGCGCGCCGTTGCGGCGCGTGCAATCGGCGACGCTGGCGGATCGGCACGGAGGCCGAACAGCGGCCGCAGCCAACGCGAGCGGCGGATCAGCAGCTCGTGGATCAGCAGGCAGCCGCCGATGGTACCGGCCAGCAGCAGGGCCGGTTCCATCCACGGGCCCAGTTGCAGTGGCTTGAGCCAGAACAACAGCACGATGATCAGGCTCTGGTGCAGCATGTACCAGGGATAGATGGCCTCGGTGCAGTACCGCAGCCAGCGGAACGGGCGATCAAGGAAGACCTTTCCCCAGCCCAGGATGGCCAGCAGCGCGGTCCATACGTACAGCGACTGGCTGGTTCGGACCTGCAGGTCCCAGAACGGTTCGGGCCATTGCCGCAGGAGGGAATCGGCCGCCAGCACCTGGCCAAGGATGCGCAGGCCCATGTACCAGCCGACCGCCGCCAGCGCCAGCCACACCGTGGTGCGGCGCAGGGCGACCACCCGTTCCCAGAACAGTGGCTCGCGACCCAGCAGGTAGCCGGCCAGGAATACTGTGGCGTACTTCGCGTGCTGGTACCAGTCGCCGAGCAGGGCATTGGTGGACGGATAGATCGGCTCCAGCCAGATCACCCAGGCCAGCAACAGGGCGAACGGAATGCCAATCAGCAGAGCGGGCGAGGCTGCAACGCGTGCCATCGCGCCGCGCACTACTGTCGTTCCCAGCAATGGCATCAACAGGGCCAGCGCCAGGGTGTAGTTCCACAGGTAGGCCAGGTACCACAGGTGGTTCCAGGTGATGCCGTACTGCCAGCCGGCGAAGCTGCCTTCCGGCCATGGCCGCACCTGCCAGTAGCGCAGCAGGAAGTGGCCGAAGCCCGGCGCTACATGGCCGTTGGCCACGCCTTCGCAGTACGGCTGGCTCGGTACGATCACGAACATGCCGAACAGCAGGGGCAACAGCAGCTTCCAGGTGCGCAGGCAGGCGAAGCGCAGCAACCTGCATTCGGGTCGCATCAGTGCGATGGCGATGCCCGAGATCAGGAACAGCAATGACATCCGCCAGCGATTGACGAACACCATCGGCCACTGCAGCCATTCGGCCGTGTGCACGCTCTTGAGGTGGAAGCCCCAGTCGTCCACATAGGCCATGGAGGTGTGATAGAGGATCAGCAGGGCGAAGGCGAACACGCGCAGGGCGTCGATGTCGTGGCGTCGGGTCATGGGGGTGGTGTGCCGGAGAGTCGAGCCAAGGTGACGCCGCCCGGTCCGAGCAGCGACTTCCAAGGGGCCGCCGGAAGCCGCGCAGTGACCAATGGCGGGAGTGGTGGGACCAATGGAGCCGCTACCCTCGGTCCCTTGAGGCAGGCTGGAGCACCGCAACGACATGGATGCAGCAATGACCCAGGGCCGACCACCGCGCTGGCGCACGTCAACCCGCCTGCTGGTATGGGCGGCCATCCTGTCCGCTTCAGCAGTGACCAATGCGTTGGTGGAAGTGATGGATGCCGGTCGCCGTGGTGCCGATCTGGGTTTGTGGGAGCCGGTGATCTGGGAGTTCAGCAGCCTCGTCCCGATCCTGCTGACCCTGCCGCTGCTGTGGCGGGCCTGCGAGCGTTGGCCGCTGCATGCCGATACCTGGAAGCAGCGATTGCCGCTGTATCTGCTGGCCAGCGTCGGCTGGTCGCTGCTGCACGTGGTGGGGATGATGCTGCTGCGGCACCTGGCCTATGGAGCGCTGGGCTATCGGTACCAGGACGATGCCGGCTGGCTGGAGCGTTTTGCGTACGAATACCTGAAGGATGTACGCACGTTTGCGATGTTCGTGGCACTGGAGCACTTTGCGAGCTGGTTTGGCCGGCGCCGGCAGGGTGAGGCGCACCTGCTGGCCGAGCCCGATGTCGGCCCGCCGGTGGAGCCGGTCGAGCGCCCCCAGCACTTCCTGGTGCGCAAGCTGGGCAAGGAGTTCCTGGTCGCCACCGCCGACGTGGAGTACGCCCAGGCGGCGGGGAACTACGTGAACCTGCGGGTACGCGGCCACGACTACCCGCTGCGGATCACCATGGCGGTACTGGAACAGCGGCTGGACCCGGGCGAGTTCCTGCGTCCGCACCGCAGCTGGCTGATCCATCGGGGCCAGCTGCGCTCGATCGAGCCGCTGGACGGCGGCGAGGCCCTGCTGCACATGGCCGACGGGGCGAAGGTGCCCTGCAGCCGGCGCCAGCTACCGCTGCTGCGGCAGGCGCTGGGGGCAGGATGAGGCCCTCATTCCGGGCATCCCCGGCCTGCGGTATCATTACCAGTCATCTTTTGAATGCATAACCGCCGACATGATCGAACTGAATCCTGTCCGCCAGCGCATCACCGATCTGACCGATCGCGTGCTGTCGCTTCGGGGGTATCTTTGACTACGACGCCAAGAAAGAGCGTCTTGAAGAAGTAACGCGGGAGCTGGAAAGCCCCGACGTCTGGAACAACGCCGAATACGCCCAGAACCTGGGCCGCGAGCGTTCCAGCCTGGAAAAGACCGTGGGCGGCATCGCCTCGGTGCTGGACGGCCTGGCTGATGCCACCGAACTGCTTGAGCTGGCTGAGTCCGAACAGGACGAAGACACCGCGCTGGCCGTGGTCGCCGACCTGGACAAGCACCAGTCGCACGTCGAGAAGCTGGAGTTCCAGCGCATGTTCTCCGGCGAGATGGACAATGCCGCTGCGTTCGTCGACATCCAGGCCGGTGCCGGTGGCACCGAAGCCCAGGACTGGGCCGAGATCCTGCTGCGCATGTACCTGCGCTGGTGTGAATCGCGCGGCTGGAAGACCGAGCTGATGGAAGTCTCCGGTGGCGACGTCGCCGGCATCAAGTCGGCTACGCTGCGCGTGGAAGGCGACTATGCCTACGGCTGGCTGAAGACCGAGACCGGCGTGCACCGCCTGGTGCGCAAGTCGCCGTTCGACTCGGACAACCGCCGCCACACCAGCTTCACCTCGGTGTTTGTGTCGCCTGAAATCGATGACAACATCGACATCACCATCAACCCGGCCGACCTGCGGACCGACGTGTACCGTTCGTCCGGTGCCGGTGGCCAGCACGTGAACAAGACCGAGTCGGCGGTGCGAATCACCCACATCCCGACCAATATCGTCGTGGCCTGCCAGACCGGCCGCAGCCAGCACCAGAACCGCGACAACGCGATGAAGATGCTGGCCGCCAAGCTGTACGAGCTGGAGATCCAGAAGCGCAACGCCGAGAAGGATGCCGTGGAAGCCACCAAGTCCGACATCGGCTGGGGCAGCCAGATCCGCAACTACGTGCTCGACCAGAGCCGTATCAAGGACCTGCGTACCGGCATCGAGCGTTCGGATACGCAGAAGGTGCTGGACGGCGACCTCGACGAATTCGTCGAAGCCAGCCTGAAGGCCGGCCTGGCCGTGGGCTCCAAGCGCGTCGATGCCTGATCGACGTGCCTGCGCGGAGATCGTCACCCTCGCGCGCAACGCCGAGGGTGGTTGAACCGTTTTTGTGTAGAGCCGAAGGCAGCGGCAGGAGCCGCTGCCAACGTCGCTCGCGACGGCCCGCAGGGTGCCGGTCAGGACGACCGGGCATAGCCATGCTCGGCTGCTTTTCGCGAGCTGGCGGACGCGTCGAGCATGGCTCGACGCTACAAAGGGTAGGACGGGCCGATGATGCGCAGCGAAAGTGAACGTAAGGAACTCGGCGGCTTCCTCAAGGCCTGCCGTGCCCGTGTCGACCCCGCCACGCTCGGCCTCCCGGCCGGGCGCCGGCGTACCCCGGGCCTGAAGCGCGAGGAAGTCGCACTGGCGATCGGCGTCAGCGTCAGCTGGTACACCTGGATCGAGCAGGGTCGCGAAGTGCGCGCCTCGCCCGAGGTGCTGGAGCGGCTGGCGCAGGTGCTGCGCATGAGCGACGACGAACGCGCCTATGCGTTCGCGCTGTCCGGCTACGGCGTGCCACTGGAATCTCCCGACGAAACGGTGACCGATGGCCTGCGCCAGCTGGTCGAAGCGATGCAGCCGATCCCGGCTTACGTGCGCAATACCCGTTACGACATCCTGGCGTGGAACCCGGCCATCGCCGAGCTGTTCGTGGACTACAGCCAGCTGGCGTCACATGAGCGCAACACGCTGCGGCTGATGTTCCTGTACCCGCCGTACCGCACGCTGATCCTCAACTGGGAAGAAATGACCCGCGGGCTGCTGGCCGGCTTCCGCGCGGCGATGGCGCAGGCGCCGGACAAGGCCCCGTTCCTGGCGCTGGCCGAGGACATCGCCGCGCACAGCGAGGAGTTCCGCCAGTGGTGGCCGGAGCACGACGTACGCCGGTTCGACGAAGGCGCGAAGAAGCTGAACCACCCAACGCGCGGGTTGCTGGACCTGCAGTACGTGGCGCTGGTGCCGGAGAGTCGGCACGACCTGTCACTGGTTACCTACCTGCCGCGTAGGTAGGGGGTTGTTCGGCAGGGCTTGCAGCCCTGCACCTGCAGAGGCTGAAGCAACGGCAACAGCAACAGCGGGCATTCCGTGGGATGGCGGGGCGGTGTGGGTTGGCAG
>NZ_JAOECR010000044.1:0-39103 GCF_029836955.1 Stenotrophomonas sp. GD04054
GTGCGGACCAACGGTCCGCACCTACCGTCTTTTGTTCAATCGCCGTCGGTTTCGTCCGGGTGGGCCTTCCAGTAGCCAGTGGAACGAATCCAGTCGCGCGGCACGCCCAGGTGGCCTTCGATGAACTTGCGCATCATCCGGGCGCGGCGCGATTCGGTGGCGATCCAGTAGAAGACATCGCCGTCCGGTGCTTCGAAGTCGGTCAGCATGTCTTCCAGCAGCGTGCTGCTGGCCGCGGGGAAGCCATTGCGCTCCAGCCAGTGGATACGCACGTTCTCGTACTGCGGCAGGTCCTGGCGTTCGGCTTCATCGCACACTTCGATGAAGGCCTGCACCTCGGCATCCTCCGGCAGCACGTCCAGCCAGCGGGCGATGGCCGGCAGCGCGGTTTCATCGCCGATCAGCACATAGGCGTCGTAGCTGTCGGCCACCACGAACGAGCCGCGCGGGCCGCCGATCACCAGCGTGTCGCCAGCCTTGGCCTGCTCGGCCCACGGCCCGGCAATGCCCTGGTCGTGCAGCACGAAGTCGATGGCCAGCTCGCCGGTTTCGTGGTCCCACCAGCGCGGGGTGTAGTCGCGGGCCGGTGAGGGCTCCTTGCCGGCCGGATAGCTGCGGCCTTCGGCAGTGACCACCGGCAGCACCATCTCGCCGCTGGCATTGGGGAAGAACAGCTTGATGTGGTCGTCGGCGCCGGGCGAATCGAAACCGGCCAGCTCGGCGCCACCCAGCACGATGCGGCGCATGTGCGGGGTGACCTCTTCGGTGCGCAGCACGGTCAGTTCACGGAAGCGCACATCCAGGCGCAGGCGCGTGTTGTTGTGTTCGGTCATGGGGTTACCTGTAAAGGTGTCGCGCGGGGGCGCGCGGCGTAGGGGCGACCTGGCTGGAGTCAGTCTGGCTGGGTCATTGAAAAGGATTGGCTCTCGCTACCGGCCGTACCGTTGAGCAGCGCGGATGCCCGCGTCAGCAGCGCCGCTACTTCTTCCGCCTCACCCTCGGCCCAGCGGCCGTGGTGATGCACCAGCGCCCGCTTGAACTCGCGCAGGGCACCGGCCAGCGGCGGCGGCAGCGAGGCCTTGGTGATCTCGCGGGCGCGGTCGAAGGCGCGTCGCTGCGCCAGGCGCACCTGGGTGCGCTGCACCTTCAGCTCGAACTCGCCGGCGGTGGTGATGCGGAAGATCCGCTTGCCGTCCACTTCCTCGGCCTCGATCCAACCGGCCTGCTCGAAGCTGGCCAGCAGCGGGTACATGGTGCCGGCGCTGGGCGTGTAGGCCTGCATGAACTGGTTGCTGATCAGCTGCATCAGCTCGTAGCCGTGGCGCGGCTGCTCGCCGATCAGGGCCAGCACCAGCAGGCGCAGGTCGCCGCGGCTGAGCACCCGCGGCTGGCCGTTGCGGCGTGGCACTTCCGGATTGGTGGAACGGGCTCTGGGAGAAGCGGTACGGCTCATTTCGATATATCGGTAAACGAGTGTGCAAACGATATATCGATATATCGAAGCCGACAATCATCGATCCGGCCACAAGCAGGTCAGTTTTGGGCCACGGCCGGCCCCGCGCACAGCAAAAGGGGCGCCCCTTGCGAGGCGCCCCGGGCAACACTGTGGAAGGGAGCGAGGCAGGGCCAGACGGCGGACCGAAGCGGGCGAGGCCAACACTCGAGGCCTACCCTGAGGGCAGGGCGGGGGGCGATCCAGAGGCAGGTGCGACACGTTGTCGCCCGTTCAGCGCCAGCACGCGGAGCCGATACAGGTGGGCATGGCGCTGCCCTACAACCGTCATCGGCAGCGGTAACACTGCGTCCTGCACATGGGCGCAGCGGCCCGCAAGCGACAGCCCGCGCAGCCGCCAAGGCCCGCCGCCGGGCCTTCAGCGGGCCCGGCAAGCCCCTTGCGGACACTGGCCGGTTGCATCCATACGCCTGCGTAGCCAAGTGACGAAAGCCCTTGGTGCGCTACACTTTGCGGTCTAGAAATCTATACAACAGTCGCGCGCGTGCGTGCGGTTATGGGAGCGCTAATGAACTGGTTGAACGAGGTGCTGAACAACGACCCGAATCCTGTGGAAACCCAGGAGTGGATCGAGTCGTTGAAGGCCGTTATTGATGTCGAGGGCTCCGAGCGCGCGCATCAGCTGCTGGAAGGCATGGTGGAACTGACCCGTCGTTCGGGCGCCTACCTGCCGTTCTCTCCCACCACCGAGTACGTCAACACCATCGAGCCGCAGCTCGAGGCCAAGAGCCCGGGCAATGCCGAGCTGGAATGGCGCATCCGTTCGATCATCCGCTGGAACGCGATGGCCACCGTGGTGCGCGCCAACCGCAAGCCGGGTGACCTGGGCGGCCACATCGCCTCGTTCGCCTCCGGCGCCACCCTGTACGACGTGGGCTTCAACCACTTCTGGCGCGCCCCGAGCGAAAACCACCCGGGCGACCTGCTGTTCATCCAGGGCCACAGCGCCCCGGGCATCTACGCGCGTTCCTTCCTGGAAGGCCGCATCAGCGAAGAGCAGCTGGACAAGTTCCGCATGGAAGTGGACGGCGGTGGCCTGTCCTCGTACCCGCACCCGTGGCTGATGCCGGAATACTGGCAGACCCCGACCGTGTCGATGGGCCTGGGCCCGCTGGCCGCCATCTACCAGGCGCAGTTCATGCGCTACTTGGAAAACCGTGGCCTGATCGAGAAGTCCGACCGCAAGGTGTGGTGCTTCATCGGCGACGGCGAGAGCGACGAGCCGGAAACCCTGGGTGCCATCGCCCTGGCTGGCCGTGAAGGCCTGGACAACCTGATCTTCGTGGTGAACTGCAACCTGCAGCGCCTGGACGGCCCGGTGCGCGGCAACGGCAAGATCATCCAGGAACTGGAAGGCGTGTTCCGTGGCGGCGGCTGGAACGTGATCAAGCTGCTGTGGGGCGGTTACTGGGATGCCCTGCTGGCCAAGGACAGCGACGGCGTCCTGAAGAAGCTGATGATGGAAACCGTCGACGGCGAATACCAGAACTGCAAGGCCTTCGGCGGCGCGTATACCCGCGAGCATTTCTTCGGCAAGTACCCGGAAACTGCCGCGATGGTCGCCGGCCTGAGCGACGACGACATCTGGCGCCTGAACCGTGGTGGCCACGACCCGCACAAGGTGTACGCCGCCTACCACCAGGCCGTGAACACCAAGGGTATGCCGACCGTCATCCTGGCCAAGACCGTGAAGGGTTACGGCATGGGCAGCGCCGGTGAGGCACTGAACCCGACCCACCAGACCAAGAAGCTGGACGACGAAGCGGTGCGCCACTTCCGCGACCGCTTCAACATTCCGGTGACCGACGCGCAGCTGGCCGACGGCCAGGTGCCGTTCTACCACCCGGGCCCGGATTCGCCGGAAGTGCAGTACCTGCAGGAACGCCGTGCCGCGCTGGGCGGTTACCTGCCGCAGCGCCGCCGCAAGGCCGACAAGACCTTCGTGGCGCCGAAGCTGGAAGCCTACGACCGCCTGCTGAAGAGCAGCGGCGAGCGCAGTTACTCCACCACCATGGCCTTCGTGCAGAGCCTGAACATCACCCTGCGTGACAAGGAACTGGGCCCGCACATCGTGCCGATCGTGGCCGACGAAGCCCGTACCTTCGGTATGGAAGGCCTGTTCCGCCAGATCGGCATCTACGCGCCGTTCGGCCAGAAGTACAAGCCGGTGGACGCGGACCAGCTGATGTTCTACCGCGAAGACCAGAGCGGCCAGGTGCTGCAGCAGGGCATCAGCGAGCCGGGCGCGATCAGCTCGTGGATGGCCGCCGGTACCAGCTACTCGGTCAGCAACGTGCCGATGCTGCCGTTCTACATCTACTACTCGATGTTCGGCTTCCAGCGCGTGGGCGACATCGCCTGGCAGGCAGCCGACATGCGTACCCGCGGCTTCCTGCTGGGTGGCACCGCCGGCCGCACCACGCTGAACGGTGAAGGCCTGCAGCACGAAGATGGCTTCAGCCATCTGGTGGCCGGTGGCATCCCGAACGTGCGCAGCTACGACCCGACCTTCGGCTTCGAAGTGACCGTGGTGCTGCAGCACGGCACCAAGCGCATGATGGAAGACCAGGTGGACGAGTATTACTACGTCACCCTGATGAACGAGAACTACACCCACCCGGAAATGCCGGAAGGCGCGGCCGAAGGCATCGTCAAGGGCATGTACCTGCTGACCGACGCCGGCAAGCCGAAGAAGGGCGAGCTGCGCGTGCAGCTGCTGGGTTCGGGCACCATCCTGCGTGAAGCCATTGCCGCGGCCGAGCTGCTGGACAAGGACTTCGGCGTGACCGCCGACATCTGGAGCTGCCCGAGCTTCAACGAACTGCGCCGCGATGGTTTCGACGTGGAGCGTGCCAACCGCCTGCATCCGGAAGGTGAGCAGCGAAAGGCCTACGTGACCGAGCTGCTGGAAGGCCGCCAGGGCCCGGCGATTGCCGCCACCGACTACGTGCGTGCGTATGCGGACCAGATCCGTGCGTTTGTGCCGATGTCGTACACCGTGCTGGGTACCGATGGCTTCGGCCGTTCGGATACGCGTGCGAACCTGCGCCGGTTCTTCGAGGTTGACCGGTACTACATCGCCCATGCCGCGATTGCGGCGCTGGCGAAGGAAGGGAAGATGACCGCGAAGGATGTGGCCCGGGCGATCAAGCAGTACAAGATTGATCCGGAGAAGGCTAATCCTGTTGGGGTTTGACCTAGCTACCAGGGGCACGGGTTAACGCCTGTGCCTCTGAGCTTGAATAGAGCTCAAGAATAGGGAAGAATCCACATATGCCCCAAGGGGGCTAGCGGGACCGATCTAAGGCGGTATGCCGTTCGGAGCCGAGGTGCGAACTGAGGCCACCTGATATCCTACTTTACCCGATTGGTACCGTGGCCCGAGCTCGCTCGGGCTTTTTTTTACTCTTTTTTCTTGGCATCAAGGAGGGATAAGTGATTAGCGAGAAGGATTTGGCTGCCGAGATTGTCTTAGAGTGCAACAAGCTAATTCGGCGATATGAGGTTTACCACAATAATCTCCACGCGGAGACTGTGCGCATGGCGAGAAGACTCGGTGTGGTGCCTGCGAAAATTGTAATTAAACCCGACTATTGGAAAAAAAATAAAAAGTTCGATCCGTTCTATTGTCGCGGCAGGGCTCGAGCAATGGCGAGGTCCATTGTTCGGAAGATTATTCTAAAAACGTACAGTCCAGAGCCGCCCCACGAGAAAGATATTCCAAAGGCTTCAGGGGGGAAGCGCAAGCTGCGCATTTACCAGATTCCTGATGCTGTGGTTTCCAAGATCGTGTACGAGCGGATGCTATCGAAGAATAGGCATCGATTTAGTGCATTTTCATACGCCTATAGAGATGATCGCAATGTTCATTTTGCGATACAGGACATGCATTCAGACATATCTGGATTTGATCGTGCATACATTGCGGAGTACGACTTTTCAGATTTTTTCGGAAACATATCCCATCGGCATCTCGAGGAGCAGCTTAATTCAAATGGATTGCTGATTAGTGACGAGGATGAGTGGATACTCAAGAAATTCCTTCTGAGCGATAGGGGAATTCCTCAGGGAACTTCGGTTTCGCTATTCCTGGCAAATGTGGCGTGCCTCTCTCTGGATAAGTCTCTAGAAAAGATTGGGGTAAAGTTCGCTCGCTATGCTGATGATACAGTCATCTGCAGCGATAGCTATGATTCAATCTGCAGAGCTGTTCGCTGTATTTCGGAATTTTCTCGCCAGTCTGAGGTGAAGATAAACTTTGCCAAGTCGGAAGGGATTAGTATGCTTTCCGATATGACCGGTAAGGCGGAGATGCGAGAAAAGCACAGCTTTGATTTTCTCGGCTATGCGGTTTCAATGCGAGCACTCGGCATCAAAAAATCCTCCGAGCAAAGAATTAAGAAGCGAATATCATACCTGCTCTACAGAAATCTTCTTCAGCCGCTTAAGGGGCCCGCCCTCGCAGGTGTTCGTGTTCCAGTTGGGTATGACCCGGACCTAATTACAGCCATGTTGCAGGTGCGGCGGTACGTTTGTGGGAGTCTTTATAAATCTGATTTTCACAATTATCTTAATTCAGGAATTGGGCAGATTAGATTTCGGGGTGTGATGAGCTTCTATCCGCTCGTAACGGACGAGGAACAACTTATGTCGCTGGACGGATGGCTGACATCGACCGTTTTTCGAGTGCTGAAACTTAGAGCGAGAAAATATGCTGCGCACGGGCATCCCAGTGTAGGGGCTGTGTTCCCCTTTGGTGTGCCAAAGGCCCGCCTAGTCTCCGCGCTTGACTCTATGAGCTATTCGGGACGAAAGCTTCTGGAAATTCCGAGCTTTCTCTTGGTTTCTCGGGCGATGAGAAAGGCTATTAATGAGCACGGGATTTCCTATGTGATGGATCCTAAATCGAGTCGGTACGCCTACAGAACCTAGGCTACTGCATTTCGAAATTCACTCATAATGGCTGCTTTTTTGGCTTTTGCTTCTTAATAAGTGGCAACTGAGGGTCAATGGGGATCGCGGTAATCTTCACTTGATAGCCCAATGCCAGAAGCTGCGAGGCCGCGTTTTTCAATGAAACTTTCGAGAAGAAGGGGAGCTCGGACGGAATCGATTTATTCGTTGCGATCGCATAAGTTATCGTATAATTTGATGCGTTTGGACGGGATTTTGCGTCCTTTAAAGCAATGCTCTGCGGAAGCTTCTTGTTAAGTCGCTGGCGAAACGCTTCGTCCTTTACAAATGCCTCTGCGGCGGTTAGCCCTTGAGCAAATAAGTGGCTTAGGGTGGCTGATGAGCGGTAATACTTTACGTGAATGAAATTTTCGGACCCTTCAATTAGGTCGCAAAACTCGATCTTATCGAGTGGCCCGCCTAGTTGAATGTTATTCTTGTCCATAAGATGCAGGTCATCGATCAGATTTGATGCATGTTGGTTGTATTCGCCCTCATTTGCGAAAGAGTAAATTGGAAGCGAATTGGTTATGACTGGTATTTTGGTCAGGCTATCATCTATTCTTTTGATGAAGTCAGATTCAATCCTGAACCACGCGCCATTCCGAAGCGTGAACCTGTCGTCCCCTTCGGAGATCTCTGCGTAAAGGCATCTGTAGGCGGACCAGCTTCGAATTGAGTTGTATTCTGAATTGTTTATATGGACAGTCGACGACTTAATTGTAGATAGACAGAACTCTATGCCCTTGGATTCGATGTATTCGCGTAAATCGGAGATCTGCAGAACTTGGTGCCTAGGGGTGTTGGGGCGCATATCAAATGAGTACCCCGCGTTTGATTCCCAGTCTACAATTTCAGGCTCCCCCATCCATAGATTGCCTTCTCCATCTCGCTTAATTAGATCGTCGAGTAATAAGTCCAACAGATTCAGTGTGTCGGGATCTCGAACCCTTGCGACGTTATCAATCCAGCTATAGACTGAAGGCAGTGGCTCCCTAAATAGTTGAAGAGCCTTTGTGAGGATCGGTAATATTCCCGGAATGTCTGTCTCGACCATCAGTGTAAGTGCATCCCGACCAGTGATGTGGCTTCCCAATATGGGAAATCTGCACGCGCCGGTAACCGCGTATACTAGATCTGATTCTGAGTTTGCCTGCAAGTCGAATATGTCGGACTGTGTGGTGCTTTGTGTCCTAGAGCTTAAAGGGCTATCGTCGTAACTTGCTTTGTCTAGACTTCTTAGTTTGTCTGGCTCTACTGCGTTTAATGTTACACGCAGCCCAAAATCTCGTTCCATAGATTCAGGGTGGATGAGGTGAAACCCGGATCCAAAGGAAATCAAAAATACTCTACGTTCTAACTTGATGAGGAGCACTGCCCCTACGCTTGCACTCTTTCCAAACTTCATCTCAGGTGCACCTGGGTGCTCAGTTAGAAGATGAGCCCAGGCGGGGGTTTTGGATGGCGGCTCTTTCTTTATGAATACAATGGCTTCTTCGCAGTCAACCGGAATATGGTGTGCTACTTCAACCATTTCTTGTTTAAGTGGGAATCCGTAGTCTTGAAATCCTTCTCTGGCAAGATAAATTGACAGTTTTTCTTTGCGTGGCCCATCTCTCATGGCGGTCATATCCCCTGATGTGTGAGAGCCCAGAGATGATGCTAACCGAATTGTGCTCCATGTACTTATCTAATGATCCGCCAGGCTTCTGCCTAGGTCACGTGGTTGATGTGGTTGCATAGGCAGCCTATGGGATTAGCATCGTCAGTGCCTGATGAGGGCCGGTTGCAAAAGGTGAGCCACTCTGCGACCAACTGTGTAGCCAGCAGTTGGAGTTCGAAACCACGCTTGCGCACGCATTGCTTCTCCAGCGCCGGAATTACTTGGTCCACGATCCCATTCTGCTGTGGGTAGTGTGGGATGTTGAACTCCTACTGCAGGCAACAGCTGCGCTCCAGGCGAATGTGGTTGCTGTTGGTGAACACCAGCAATTGCTAGATCGCGGCAGTAGGGGAGCCGCAGGTAGCTGTCGCGCGCCACATTCGATTACCAACGCCAGACTCAGCCAACCATCCTAGGCCGCGCCAGACCTATAAACCCTTGAGCCGGTTGACGAGCTGCACGGTGTCCTTGTTCACGAGCAACGCGCCGATAGCGAGGTGGCCGAATGAGGACATGGCCTCGATTGTCTCACTCACTGATTGGCTCATTCAGCTCGGGCTTTACCTCGGTCACACCATTCATCGGCTTGTGGTACGTCGCCCGACCCGCCATTCGGAACCATTGACAGAGCTTCCTCATCGTCACCGTGGTGCCTTCGTCATTTGCCCTCGCTTGATGGCCAAGCACATCGGCCCTCGTCATTTCTCAGCAGAGAAGCCTGCCTCTTACGGGGGAGCGGATCTCCAAAATCACCTTGTTAAAGGTTTCCTTCAAGTCTTTCAGTTGTCGCTAGCGCATCTTAAGTACGTCCTCTGTACTCGCCCACAGGGCCTTCACATAGTGCTCTTGCCATCTTCGCCCAGCTATCGATCATGAGTGGAGCTGCGTCGCGTAGGTGGCTACCTTCGCCTGGACCTGGACGAGCTTAAAGACCAACGACGACTTGCATCGCGCGGACTAGCGCTTGATCCCTTCTTCCGCCAATTCGCTAATTGGTGTCTACCTCGTGGAAGCCACACCGAGGGGAAATCAGCGGGTCGCTACAGAAAGTTTGGCGGACAATGCTCTTGGGAATGTGATGGAAGATTGCGGCGATCAAAAACAAGGTCTCGGTGGAATTCCAAGAAGCTAATCTGCTTCAGCGAGAAAACCCCATATCGAAGTGATGTATCCAAGTCCAGACCAAGCCGAACTTGCACGTCAGACGGTAGTCTGCTCGAAATCAGCAGGCGACCGGCCGACGAGAAGCTAATCCAGCCGCGATCAAAGAGCAGATCCGCATGCGGAGCCAGCAGAAGGCCGTTCTCGCCATCAACGCGCTCGCTATGAGTGCTGTCCGCCCATGGCTTGATATGGCTCGCACGGAGGAATCTAAGGTCCTCAATACCAGTCAGTCGGCAGCCCTTTTCAACGCCGATCAAGCGTTCGCGGAATAGGCGCTGCTTCGTACGCACTTCGGTTTCGCGTCTTCTACTGGTCGCGCCGACGTCATCGATAGCGGCATCGATCTCTGCTTGGTCCGTCTCGCTCGCCGCAAGGCCCAGCGAGGCTTCCAATGATCTCAAGCGGAAAACGATCGCAGCTCTAGGCTGCCCTTTTCCATCTGGCGTGTCAGGTCGAACGTAGGAGGACTGACAGATGAACCTACCAAGGTACCGATAGGGCCGCCCCTTGCCCATCATCTGAAACACTACGAGTGTCTTGCCATCCTTGACGTGCTCGCCAATCGCTCGGTTACCCGCCACATACTTCATGTCTCCGACTTGACCCTCGCCGAAGTAATGAAAGACTTCGTCGTCGTCCCAGAAATCATGGTAGCCATGAGACACGCCGGCCTCGCCAGTGAACGCGATGACTAGCGGATGCTCCTTGGGTGTCGAAATGCCGCCTTGCTGTTGCCCGCCAAATACACCGTGGATCTGCTTCTGACGGTTGTAGAGCGCGCCCACCTCGAATGGGAGTTCCATCCTAGTCCCTGTCCCAGAAGCTAAGTGCCCAGGATTCTAGCCAGAACTAGGTTCCTTGTGTCATCAGTTGACGCGTTTGGCTGCTAGGGTAGGGTGCAGGTGGGGGGCTATTGGGACGCAGACCTGGGGCAGCTGTTCTCAGGTGCGCTCAAGCTCCTCCTGCGTCTCTCTGGTGAGCCCCATCCATCTTTCCAGCGCTGTAGCTCTATTGCATCGCCTGCGATCGTAGACATGGTGGCTATCAGAAGACTTGGCCCAGAGTTGTCCACGAACAGAATGGCATCGCCACGTACGCTCAAATCGAAGAAGCGTCTACTGGGATCATGCTTTCCGATGGTGATGCCTTGGCAAGCCAACTCCTCGGCAAAGCTCTCGGCGTCGGCCCGAAACAGGGCAAACTCCGAGTCGGTGAGTCTTGGGTAGTTCTCAAGACTCATTGTGGTGGCTGGCGCGTACGCTCCGCCAATGATCAATCCCAGTAACGCTGCCGCCGTCAGGGCAAGTAAAGTCTGGCTTGGCATAGTGAGGCCAGTGTTGGAGGCTAAGGGGCTCAGACAGCGGCGCATGCTTAGGCCGTGCATACGATCCGGCGCGTTGCACTCGATGTGCGTAGCCAAGCACGCTCTATTCCCGAACCTGCAACCGCTCAATAGCCTGCGCAGTCAACGCCACACAAGCCATCTTTAACCCTTCCATCACCCGATCCCCCAGGTACTCCTCGGGCGCGCCGTTCTGCCGAGTCCGCTCCGCGGCCAGCATCAGCTCCGCCACCACGCGCAGCCCCGCCAATGCGCAATCCGCATCAGCCAACTGAAGACAACGCCCAGGCAGTTGATGCCGCTCCGGCCAAGGTTGGCCATCCGCAGCTGCACCGGTTCCGATGCGGTGTAGCGTGGCGACGAAAGCGTTGGGATCGACGGACGGTTCGCGCTCGGGTTCGACGTCATCCGGGTCGTACTGCGCGTGCAGGGAACGGAAGTCCGATGTGTTCATGGCAATGCTCCGTACAGGACAGATAGCAGCGCCACCAATAAAGGTGGCGGACGGTGCGGGCTCGAAAACCGGTAAATGCCAGACCGGCGGGTCCGAAGACCCCCACGCACCGCCCGCCATGGAACGCGAACGGATTGCCAGCCGACGCCACATAAAAAGGCGACGTCGGCTGGCAAGCGCATACAGCTGGCATAAACACGGGTTTTCGAGTCCCGCGCCACCCTTTTCCGGTGGCACGCCAAGAGATACCCGTGCAGCTGCCAAATGCCAAGAAACCACAGGACTGATGATTGGCAGTCCTGACGCTTTCGGCATTGTCGCACACGGTGTTAAGCCGGCAAGCGATTGCGCCGCAACGGTCTTGAAGGGCTTGGCGCTATTGGCCCCAAGCGCAGGAATACCCGTAGCCAGAGCCATGGCGTAGGGCCAATTGCGACAGATTGGACCACCGGTTCAGCCGGCGGTGCCTCGGCCGTGGGCACGAAGGTCAGGCGGACCCGCACCCGCGCATGCAGCGCGACGCCCTCAACCACGACCGGATCAAAGCGCCATTGGTCCACTGCGGTAAGGGCAGCACGATCAAGCTCCCGCGATCCGCTGGACCGCGCCACCATCACGTTGGAAACGTGGCCCAGCTCATCCAGTTGAGCAATCAACAGCACCGCTATGGGAGCCTGCAGGAAGGTATCGGGCGGTGTGGCAAGGGCCGTTGAATACACAACGGCAGGTGCCTGCTGCAGCTTGAAAGTGGGGTTGTCACCGGCCTCTACAAACACTTCAGTGGAAACCTGCGGGTCTGCCGCCATGGCCATGGCAGCTGTGGCCATGGCAGCATCAGAACGAGGTTCAGTGCCAGGGCGGTGTTCAAACGGGGCATACGTGGTTTCCATTCCGGTGCGCTATCAGCATCGCGGCCATCCCCCGGCTGGCTCCCGCCTGGACCGGCTGGCCGCGCCCAGGCCGACGTCGTAGTGGCGGGTGATAGCGCGTGGGTAGAACCTTCCAGCCGCCCGGCGAGGATCGTGGGCATGATCATCCCCTTGGGGGTGGGGGATGGCGTGGAGCGTGCATGGCTGGGGCGGGTCCCAGCCATGCGCTCAGTCCCTAAACCGCGTTGCCGGGCCTGCCGAAATCTCTGGCCGTGTCGTGGTTCAGATGTGGATCATCGGGTAGGCGACTTCACCCAGGTCGGGCGCGTCGTCCCTCATCATCAGATGCAGGATTGCCGGTACCAGTTGGCCCAGGATGGCGGCGCCATCTCGCAACTGCTCACGATTGGCATGGCTGTCCCACGTGGCCCCGCCATGTACCAGCTGGTTGCGCAGTACGTACAGCCGGTCAAGCACGATGGAGAGCACGACTTCAGTACGCCGCTCAACTACGGCCTGCAGCGCCGAGCGCTGGTCCTTGGCAAAGCGCTCTGCCCACTGGTTGCTGCTGTCATGTTCCCGCAGCGCCTTCCAGAAGCGTGCATAGACAAAGCGATTCCCGATAAGGGTTCGGATAGGCCCGGGAAACTGTTTGAACAGGATGTCCTGCAGGCTTCCTTGCTTGTCATGCCTCAGCAAAGCATCGAAGAACCTGCGCAGTTGTTCGCGCTCGGCATTCTCGAATCCGAATTCCTGGGCATAGGCTGCGTTCAGCGCAATCCACAGAAACAGGAATCGCGCGTCCGTGTCCTCGTCTTCCTGTTCGGCGCGGTTGAGCCAGCTGATGGCGCGGTGTAGGCGCACGCGCGTCGAGTCCGGCTGTGCATCGCGAATCTGACGATGCACTTCCTTCAGAGCAGTCGAATCCATTTTTCCCCCCTGTAAGATTTGCCATTATGCATGGCACCTCCGGCTGGGAAACTACTCCGAACGTCGCGCACTCCGCCAAGCCTCGGGTAATCCCTGCCAAAGCGCATCCAGAGTGGCTGCGCTGCCGCACGCCAGCGCAGTGGAGCGGCACTCGGGGCAGGCGCGGAACCAGGTCAGTCCCTCGATACGCGCATCCCCGGACGAAGGCAATGTCCGCTTCCAGCCGCAGTCTCGGCAATGGTAGGTCGACTTTTGCGCCAGTCCCCACATGCTCTGCCGAGCCTCAGTCATCTGCGCCGACAAGCTGCTGATCCGTCAGCCAGCGGCCCAGCCCATACAGCGCGAAACCGTAAACCACCGTGGCACCGATAATCTTGAACATGCAGTCCCTCCTCCTGGGTAGTAGCGGGGCGTCCAATGCCCCTGTTCCGATCCTTCGGCGTCCATTCTGCAGAGGGGTGCGACAACCTGTGTCGCGTCACCCGGGCCGATACTCGGCGCTCCCGGGATCGTGGCGGCGCGATTGGATTTCAGACCATTCCTAAAGACATCGCGCGCGAGTTGGCGATAGATTCTGCTGCAGAGCGATCCACCACGAGGCGCCCCGTGCAGGCATGCGTCGCTGCCCGCCGAGCGCCGTGCCATTGGCATCCGTAGCCGGCCGCTATCGGCTTGCGTTTGGATTACTTGAGCCTCCATCGGAACACACATCGTTCCACATCCGCACCCGCAGATGGCCCTGTGTCTGCTGTGAAAGCGTGATCGGATTCAAGATAATCACGAGACCAAGGGAAGGAACCCGTTGTTGGCCGAAGTGGCTTCTTGCGACATCAGATGTCGCAGCTTTCGGTTGAATCGGCTCATCCCCTGCTGGGATGTCGTGGAAACATACAAAGGACTGGCAACATGGACACCGATAACCGCTCCTCGCTGGCGCGCCAGTGGCGTCTGCTGCAGCTGCTGCAGCCTGCTCCGCACTACCGCACCGTGAAGGAGCTCGCCCAGACCTTGGCGGCGGAGAGCTACAAGGGGGGTACTCGAACCATCGAGCGGGATCTGAACGCCCTGTCGCTGCAGTTCCCCATCGAGAGCAATGATCTTCAGAAACCCTATGGTTGGGCATGGATGCGCGGCGCGGCCGCCTTCAGCATGCCGGGCATGTCCGTCTCACAGGCGGTGGTGCTGCTCACCGCGCAGCGCAACCTGCAGGGACTGTTGCCAGCCAATCACTGGCCTGCACTGACGCCGTTCTTTGACCAGGCAGAGAAGACGCTGGCGGCGGTCCGCACGACGCGTTCCACGCGGCGCTGGCACGAGAAGGTCGCTGTCGTGCCAGCCAGCCAGTCCCTGCTGCCGGCTGCGGTGGACACCGACGTGGCGGTCAACGTGCACCAGGCGCTTTTCAACGAGAAGCAGCTGCGCTTGTACTACGTGGCCCGTGGCCGTAGCGATGCCAGTGAGTACGTCTTCCATCCCTACGGGATGATCCAGCGTGGAACGTCCAGTTACCTGGCTGGACGGATTGATGGGCGCACGGAGACCACTACGCTGTCGCTGCACCGGGTACAGCGTGCAGAAATGCTCGACGCCGACACCGAAGGTGCTGAGTCCTTCGAACTCGGAAACTATGCGAGCCGGGTTGCCGCTGGCTTCGAGAGCAAGGGACCTCTGTCCGTTGAGCTGGAGCTTGATGAAGCCCTGGCCCAGCACCTGGCGGAGACACCGCTCTCCCGTGATCAGAAGCTGGACGTCGGGGACGGTCTTGTTCCCCGTCTGCGGGCCACCGTCGATGACTCCGCCCAACTGCGCTGGTGGCTGCTCGGCCTGGGCGCATCGGTACGCGTTCTGGCTCCCGCAGCACTGGCCGACGATATCGCCGCTCGCCACCGAAGCGCCGCACAGCGTTACTGACGTGTGGGTGCGACGCCGGATGTCGCACGCCCGCAACACAATCCTTCCGCGCTACTCCTTCGACCTACACGCCACACAGGGGAAACAGATGTTCGCTGTTAAGAATCAATGCCTTGGTCTGTTGGACCGGATTACGACGCTGGCTGACAGCGCAGCGATCGAACTGCCTGAAAACCACTCGCTCGCCGAAGAAATGCAGCGGGCCGAACTGTTGGTACCGATCATCGGTGCGTTCAGTGCAGGAAAGAGCTCGCTGATCAACACCTTCCTGGGCGCGGACATCCTCCCGGTCGGTATCACCCCGGAGACTGAGCTGGCCACCGAGTTGCGCTTCAGCCGGGATCCCCACGTTCTGGCGCACCGTGCCGATGGTGGCAGTGATCGGCTCGCCGTGGAGGACTTGCTGTCCATCAAGCCGCGGGCCTCGTCGTACACGCACCTGGAACTGCATCTGGACGACCCGCGCCTGGAAGCGCTGTATCCACAGGTTCTCGTGGACATGCCCGGCTTCGGCTCCTCGCTGGACAGCCACAACAAGGCCATCGCCCATTATCTGCCGCGTGGCGCGCACTTCATCGTGGCCGTGAGCGTGCCCGACGGTACTCTGGCCGAGTCGACGCTGCGCCAGCTTGAAACCATGCAGACCTATGAGGCTGGATTCTCGATCCTGCTGAGCAAGGCGAACCTGCGTTCGGCCGAAGAAGTGGATGCCGTGGAAGTGGCTGTACGGGAGCAGCTTGAGCTGCGCCTGGGCGTTGCGCCGGCCATGGCACGCGACGACCGCAAGCAGGGCAATGGACTGGCCAGTCTGCTGCCCAAGATCAGTGCAAGTGATCTGTGGATCGGCCGCTTCCTGCCGCGAATCTCGCGCCAGCTTGCCCACGCTCGTGCCCAGGTGAAAATGGCACGCAAGGCGTTGGATCAGAGCGATGCGGATATTGATCGCAGCGTACGTCAGCTGAATGATGCCCTGGATGATCTGAACGCCCAGCGCGACGCCCTCGTCGCCAAGCTGGGCCGTAGCCGCCTGAGCCAGGTGGTCGAACAGTGCGTTGAGGAAGTAGGCCAGGCCCTTCGCGAGGCCTCCAGTGAGCTGCAGGCGGCCGCTGCCGGTGGCAACAACCCGCGGTTTGCGCAGGTCGTCAGCGATATTTCCCGCCAGCGCTTGAGTCGTGTGGTCAAGGAACGCATGGAAGGGCTGAGCCAGCAGGCGATTGGTGATCTGGCCAAATCCCTGTCTCAGCGCGAGGTGGATGAGGTTGGCAGTGTCGGCGGACCGGACTGGACGCAGCAGATGCAGACGCGCGTGCAGGAGACGCTGACCCAGACCGGTCAAGCGCTCGAGCGCTGGCAGGGCAACCTGCAGAAGGCGCGTGAAGACGAGAAGCTGCTGCGTCCCTATGCCGGTGATGACGAGAATGATCGGGAGAAGACCCAGAGAGCCCGAGTTGCCTTCCGCAGTATCACCACCGTTCTGGCGGTCACCACCAGCGTCGTGGCTCCGGCGATCGAGCTGGTCGTGATCTTCCTGCCGGAGATCCTCGGGTTTGTGTCGCGCAAGCTCCGCGAGGAGGAGCTGCGCAAGACCATCGACAACCAGGTTATTCCGTCGGTGCAGCGCGAGTTCCGGACCAAGCTGCCCGAGCTGCTGCAGGCACAGGTTGATGGCCTGATCGAGCAGGCCGTGCATGAGTTCAAGACGGCCATCGAGGAAAAACGGCAGCTGCTGGAAAGTGTTGTGGCCGAGCAGAGCAGTCCTGCCCGCGCGGCACGCGTGAAAGCACTTGACGCTGCGGAAGCTGGTCTGACCTCCGTTGCGAACGAAGTCGTCGCGCTGGAGTCCGCCCGATGAGTGCTGAAGTGATCCTGGACCGTCAGCAGAAGTTGATCACGTGGCTTGCAGCACACGCCGACATTCTCAATGGCGCCGTCGGGGCTTCGTCGCAGTGGGAGATCGACACGATCGATAGCCTGAAGGAAGCGTTGTTGCGACTGGACGACGAAAATCGCCTGATGGACATTGGCATTGTCGGCCGGGTCAAGGCCGGCAAATCGACGCTGCTCAACGCGCTGGTTTTCAACGGGGAGTCAGTACTGCCGCAGGCGGCGACGCCGATGACCGCAGCACTGACCACGCTGACCTACGGCGAGCGGTTCAAGGCGACCGCGCGCTTCTACTCCCAGGCGGATCTTGCCAACATCGAGCAGGCTGCTGCTGTGTACAGCGACCTGCTTGAGAAGTCGCTGATCGAAGAGCTGCGACGCACGGAAGGGCGTGCGGGCCTGGACCCTGAGCGCCGAAGGGAGCTGGCCGAGCGGGGTGCCCGACGGGCACTGGCCACCCAGCAGCCGTCCTTGCAGGCCTCGCACGAACAGTGGGCGAAGATCACGGCGTCCGGCCTTTCGCTGGCCCGCCTGAAGGAGGACAAGCCGCTGGAGGCCGACGACGTAGAGGGCCTGGCGGCGTTGCTAGCGGACTACGTTGCCGCGGAAGGTCACTACATGCCTGTAACCAAGAGCGTCGACATCGAGATGCCGGTGGAGGCGCTGCGCGGGCTGCGCATCATCGATACGCCGGGGCTGAATGACCCGGTCGCATCGCGCGAGGCACGCACCCATGATCTCTTGAAGTGCTGCGATGTGGTGTTTGTCGTCAGCCCGGCAGCGCAGTTCATGAGTCAGGAAGATCTGGACGTGATGGCGCGGATCACCGCTGCCGAGGGCATCCGCGAACTGGTGTTGGTTGCCAGCCAGGTGGACAACACGCTGCATGGTTCGGAAATGCAGGCACAGCTGCATGCTTCGCTGACCGGTCTGCGGCGGGAGCTTGCGGGCCATGCGGGCAAGGTGCTGGATAAGCTGAAGCTCTCCAACCCCGAGGTTGGCGATGTATTCCAGAGCCTGGTGGACAAGGGTGAGGATGCGATCATCCACAGTTCCGGCATGTGCCATTCGATGTCCGTCGAGTTCGACAGCGTGGCGGATTGGCAAGGTGGCCGCCTGACGGCATGGCAGAACCTCAAGGAAACCTACCCGGACTACTTCAGGGATGACAATCCAGGGCTGTCACGCACCAATCTCGATCAGTTGGCCAACATGGCCGGTCTGCATGAGGTGGTGGAACAGACCCGTCTAGCGAAAGCGCGCGTGCTGGCCGCTCGGCGCCAGGACCTGCTGGATGCCAAGGAGCGGAAGCAGGTCGAACTGCTGCGTGAGCTGCGCAAGAAGCTGGCGTTGCGCGCAGGTGACATTGGCGATGTGGGCCTGACTGATCTGAAGAAGAACAAACGGGCGCTTGAGCGCAAACGGATCGATCTCACGCGCGCGCTCGACGAAAAACTGATGCGGGTGAGTAGAGACTTTGTCGAGCATCTCGAAGCTTCCATGGAACGCGTCATCGATTCCGCATTCGACGCTGCCGATTCCGGCGTGAAGCGCACGGTTGGAACCGAGACCCGGAAAGTTCGAGTCGAGTCTCACGGTGCACTCAACTGGCTCGCCAAGAAGCTATGGGACGGCGGCTATCGTGAATACGACGAGACCGAGGCAACCATCCTGCCAGCATCGGTAAAGGCTTCGGTGTCGGCTTTCGCAAGTAAGCTGCGGACCGATCTCAACAAGGAAGCGAGGCATGAGCAGGTCAAGTTTGACAGAGCTCTGTTTTCGGAGTTGGTGAGCACGGCCCGTAATGAACTGGGCGATGAATTGGACATTGAAGCTGTCTACTCAGCACTCAAGAGCATCGTCAATAGCGTGGATTTTCCTAAAGTTTCGATCCGAGCACCTGTGCTGGGCACGCCGGCAGCGACCGTGAAGTTGAGAGGCGAGCAGGCGGGCCAGTATCTCGCGGAAGCAATGCATGCAATACACACTTTGCAGAACGCGGCTCAGGATGCGGTCAGCGGCTATGTGGAGGGCGTCTGGTCGAAAATTCCCAAGTCTGTTGCTGGCGAGTTCATTGGATATATCCAGTCGCAGTTCGATGCGCTGCAGAAGTTGATGGAGGAAGCTGAAAAGACGCGGGCGACACTGACCATGATGGATGCGGAGTTGGAGGCAATGCAGTGAGTGGTGATAATGGCAGGCCGTTGTTCGATGGCGCCAGCGCGCAGCACCTTACCTACCTCGCCGGGTGGAAGCCGTGGGGCCGTCGGCCTCACGTGACCGCCATCCAGGAGCAGATGGACGCAGCCAGCCAGCGTTGGATCTCCATCGTGGAGGACCATCGACGGCTCAACATCACGGCGGAGCAACGAGCGCTTGCCTTGGCAGAGCGGGAAGCTGAACTGAAGCACGCATCCGAGGCTCTGGCGGAGCGGGCAACCGAGCTGAAGGATGTGTCCAAGGCCCTGGCCGAGAGTGAGACCACCCGTAGTCGCGAGCGTGACGATGCGCAGACCCGCGAGCAGGCACTGGCTGGCGAACTCGATGCCCAGAGGCAGGTCTCGCAGGAGCTGCAGAAGGAGCTTCAGGAAGCGGGCAGGCGCGAACTGGACCTGAGCCAGCGCTACGGAGCCGAGAAGATGGCCCGGGCGCAACTGACGACGAGCCTGGTGGATGCCCAGGACCGCCTTAAGGTGCAGTCCATGCAGCATGCTGCAACCCAGGCTGCGCTTGAAAGCGAGCAGGAGCAGAGCCGCCAATTGGGTGGCGACCTGGATCTTCTGCAGGCCGAACATGCCGCAACGCAGATCCGCTTTGCGCTCGTTTCGCGCCTGCTTGCTGTGCCGCCGCCGCGAAATGAGGGAATCGAAGCCTTCCAGAAGCTGCTCGATGATGACTATATGCGCTTTGCGAGTGCCGAGGCGTCCCTCGCTGACGAAGCGAAGGCGCTGAGGTTGTTGCAGTCCATCCAGCAGGAGCTGCACCTGATGGCGGCCAATCCGGACATCTTCCGCCGCACGGTCGTGGGGGTGGTCGGTGGCTTCAGCAGCGGAAAGTCGGCCTTCATCAACAGCTTCCTTGGCAAGGATTTCAAGCTGCTCTCCAGCGTCACGCCGGCAACCGTCATCCCCAGCTACGTGTATCCCGCGCAGCAGACGCAGATCCAGGCGTATTCGTTCAATGGCGGCTGCATTGATCTGGATGCCGGGTTCTACCAGGAAATGTCCCGTGCGTTTGTCGAGAAGTTCAGCTTTGACCTCAAGCGGATCATGCCCTTGGTAAGCGTCGGTACCAGCATGGACACCGAGCGCACCGGCAACATCTGTCTGATGGATACCCCCGGCTACAACCCGGGTACCGAGGGTAGTTTCAGTCAGAGCGACCGCGCGGTAGCCGTGTCTCACTCGCGGAAGTCGGATGTGCTTTTCTGGGTCATCGGAATTGACGCCAACGGTACGACTCCGGATTCGGATATCGAATTCCTGAAGGAGATTGGTTTCGAGGGACGTCCCGTCTACGTGGTTCTGAACAAGGCCGATCTGCGATCAGCTGATCAGATTGAAGAGATCCTGGGGCAGATCCAGGACGAAATCGAGCTGAATGGCATCACGGTTGAGGGCATCAGTGTTTACTCCTCAAAATACGGCAAGGAGTACGAATTCCGTGGAAAATCCATGCAGGACTTCCTGCGTGAGCGTCCCAAGGGTCGTCTGCCGATGGAGCATGTCGAGGATCGGATCAACGAGGTGTTCGAGCTTTATCGCAGTGCCATCACCGAATCCATCGCGACGGCGAAGGCCTGCCGCTCGGCCGCGCGTGCGCTTGCATTGGACCTGATGCAGGGAGATGTCCAGGATGCGGCAACCATGCGTTCGGCAACCCAGAACGTGGAGACCATCAACGCGGCGATGAACCTCGACGCCCTGTCCAGACTTCTTGTCGATGCGGACCAGATCAATGCCGCTTTCCTCGATGCAGCAAGACGGGTGCTCACGCCCGCTTGATGCGGGTGTGGGTTGGCATGACCGGTCTTTGCCTGAATGCCGCTATGGCTTGGGGTCTGCCTTCCGCCAGGCCTCAGGCAGACCATTCCAAAGGTGGTCGAGGGTGCGGGTGGGGTGGCCAGAGACGGCGCGTGACCTGCACTGCGGGCAATGGGAGAAGTGCGTCAGCCCTGGCAGACGCACATCCCCCGTTGGCGGGGTGATACGAAGCCAACCGCAGGCTGGGCAGTGATAGGTCCAACGTTGTGTACGTCCCCACATGGGCGGCTTGCCTCCGTATGAATGGCGGGGGCATCCCTGCCCATGGTGCGTCCTGCGGGTCCATCTTCTTTGGGGGCGCGACAGCCAGTGACGCATTGATCGGAAGAATGGCTGGCCGGCACATGCAAGAGCAATCGAGCAGCACAGATACAAGCGTCACCCACACCAGGAACAGGAACAGGGGAAAGTGATGAACCAGCAGACCCAATGCACGCGCCATGTATCGCGCCGTGCATCCACGCGCGCACGCGCCTGCGGGAGGATTTGAGATGCCTTCCAGCCTGACATGGCTCGACCATGACGCTGCGGCACAGGCACGCAGCGCTACGCTGCTGGCCCTTCTGGACCAGCCCGGCACCCGCGACGAGCTCGGATTTGGCGGTATCCGCGATGCGTTGTCCGACCAGCTGTTCCCCGGCACCTCCGTCATCCAGACGCGGCTGCGATACATGCTTCTGCTGCCGAGGATGTTCATGGGCCTGGAGGCTTCTTCGGTACGCCCCAGGGATTTTGCAGAGCGTGCGCGGCAGGATGAGCTGAAGCTAAATGATTGCCTGGCGGCGGAGGACGGGGCGTTCGGTCGTGATTCCGGCCACACGCTCAAGCGCCTTGCCAGCTCCGTCTACTGGGCGGGCATGCGCTCCTGGGGCATCTTCGCGCGATCGGGCTCCCAGCAGGACTACTTCTCGGCCATCGAGCAGATTCGCAGGGAGCGCAGCTGGAAGCAGCAACGCGACGACGGGATGGAGGACGCTGAGCTGATTGCACAGACCTGGCATCCCTCACTGGAGAAGCTGGTACCGGTGGCCGCACTGGAAGAGGGATCGCTGTCCCTGACCGCGGACGAGGCGGAGTTCATCCGCGAGCAATGGAAGGTTCATCACCCGCAGACCCTGTTGGTGTGGCTGGCGCAGGACAAGGGGCGATTGGGCGACTGTGCCGACGCCGGGTTCCCATGGCTGCATCCACAGATCCGCCAGGCTCCGCAGCCGCTGCGTGAGCTCGTGGAACACGCGCGTCAGTTCTCCCGTCTCGCCAACGGTGCGTCGCTGGTCTACAACCTTGCCCTGGCGGAGGCGTCTTCCAACGATGAACGTCGTGAGGAGTACGGCCAGGAACTGAAGACCTGGATCGACGGCGTTCCGGCTTCGCAGCTGGGCGAATGGGACATGGTGCAGTTCTGGGAGCAGGTGGAACGGGTGGGGCGTCCGATTCATCCGCGCACCCGCGAGTTCGTGAGCAGCTGGCTTGCGCTGGTCAAGGCCGGCCAGGCCGACAGCCCGCAGTCACGCAGTCTCGTGCGTGAGCGGGAGCGCTCGCTGAAAGGCAATCTCTCGCGCTTCAATCCTGAAAACCTCGATCGCTGGAGCGGTGCGTCCGGCCTCGGAATCCTCAATTACCGGTGGGGCATCACGCGCCGTCACCTTGCCGACCTCCTGCACGGCCTGGAGGCCGCATGATCCATCCATCTGCACGCAGTACTCTGACCGAGGCCTTGCAGCCCCCCAGCGGCTACCGGTTTGATGCCGGCGTCGCCACTACGTACAGCCTGTCGCTGGGCGCGTTGCTGGGATTGCCTGCACATTTCGCCTTGCTCGGCGACCACGACAACAGCGCCGAAGAAGATCCTTTGCGCCTCGTGGAAGGGCTGCGCCGGGCAAGCCGCAGGCTTGCGGTGTTCTGCGAACGGGGACGGATGGAAGCACCGCCAGCAGGCAACGCATTGGCGGTGCTGGCTGAGGGCATGGTGCATGAGGTCTGCGCCCCACACGGCGGCGCCTTCCACCCGAAGATCTGGGCGCTGCGCTATGTGGCCATCGATGCGGCCGCCGAACCTGCCACCGTCGTACGTCTGCTGGTGCTGACCCGCAATCTGACCTGGGACCGCTGTTGGGACGTGAGCCTGCGCCTGGATGGTGTGCCAGGAAAGGCCAAGGAGGCCAGCAACAAGCCGCTGGCGGACTTCCTGCGCTGGCTGCCGCTGAATACCGAAGGGGCGTCGCCGGACCTGGAGCGGCAGGCGATGATCGTATCGTTGGCGAAGGACATCGAGCGCGCTGACTGGGAAAAGCCTCCGGGCTTCACCCAGCTGGCGTTCCACGTGCTGGGTACTGCAAAGCGGGCAGTGCCGTGGAGTCCGCTCGAGGGCGGTGGCAAGGCCCAGGATGTGTTGATCGTCTCTCCCTTCGTACGCGCTGGCGCGCTGCAGACGCTGCGCGAGCACTGCAACGGCGACTTCATGCTGGTGAGTCGCGCCGATGAGCTGGATAGGCTTCCGGCCGGCGCCTGCCTGGCCGATGACAGTGCCTACGTGTTGAAGCCTGACACGCTGCTCTCCGAAGGTGAAGAGGCTGGACAGGCCGATACGCTGCAGGGCCTGCACGCCAAGGTGGCCGTGTTCCAGCGCGGCCAACGGGTGCACGTTGCAGTCGGTTCGGCCAATTACACCAACGCGGTTGTGCAGAACGGCAGCAACGTTGAAGTGGTTGCGGAGCTGAGCGGTCCGGTGAGCAGGATTCCCGCGCCGAGGCAGTGGCTTGACGAGCATCTCCAGCCCTTGCTGGACACGTACACGCCCGGTGAGGGCGAAGATGCGGAGGGCGCAGAGCGTCGCCAGCTGCAGGACCAGCTGGAGGCCATCCGTCGCCAGATTGCAGCTGCCGCCTGGACGCTGCACTGCGAAACCCATCCGGTCTCGGGATGGAACCTCGCGCTTTCGTGCCCGGGCCTTCCGCTTGACGGTGCCACGCTGCACGCGTGGCCGTTGGCGGTGGTTTCCGAGCGGGCCCGTGCTGTACAGGCGGGTCAGGTTGATCTGGGAACCTTTGCCGGCCATGAGGTGAGTTCGCTGGTTGGCTTCCAGGTCACGCCCAACAGTACCCGCGCCGAGGAGCTGGCCGTCCCGCCGTTGCGCTTCGCGCTGGAAGTTTCACTGGAGGGCGCTCCAGACGACCGCGCGGACGCGCTGGTGGCACAACTGCTGGGTAGCCGCGCGGCGTTCCTGCGCTATCTCGCGCTGCTGCTGGATGATCCCCAGGCCGCAGGCTGTGGAGCGCGCAATCGAGCGGATGGCAGCAGTGGCGGCAGCAGGGATGCGAGTGGCCTCATGGCGAACTACCCGCTGTTTGAACAGCTGCTGCGGATCTATTCCCGCGAGCCTGAACGACTTGAAGCGATTGATCGCATGGTGAAGCGGTTGAAGGACAAGCAGTTCGATGGGCAGCCCTGTCTGCCCGATGATTTCCTGGCCCTCTGGGAAGTTGTGGGAAACGCTATTGGCAAGGAGGCTGCGTAATGAACAGGAATACAGATCTTTCGGATCCGACCCCCGTTCTTGAGCGGCTGAAGGGCTTCCAGCGTAGGACGGTGAACTATGCGTTCCGACGCATGTACGAAGATCACGATCCGGCACTGCGTTTCCTGGTCGCCGATGAGGTGGGGCTGGGCAAGACGCAGGTGGCCAAAGGTCTGATCGCGCGCGTGGTTGCCCATAAGGCAGCCAGCAAAGAGCGCATGGACATCATCTACATCTGCTCCAATGCTTCCATCGCATCGCAGAACCTGGAGCGTCTTCGGCTTCGTTCGACCAAAGCGGTTCGCGCTACCCGGTTGACCCTGCTGCCGCTGGCGCTTGCCGATGGCGGTCTGGAAGGCGACGGTGTGAACTTCATCAGTTTCACACCAGGTACTTCGTTTGAAACAACCAGCCGTGGAGGACTGGCCCGCGAGCGCGTGCTCATCCATCGCATGCTGCAGGGCGTATCCAGGCTCAATGCCAACGGCTTGGCCTGGGTGCTGCGTGGCGGTCTGGGAGATGGCTGGCGGCAGCATTTTGAGCACGAGGACGGCGTGGATGAACCGGATGAGGCCATCACCCGTACGTTTGTCAAGTCGTTGGACAAGAAGCGATTGAGACAGCTTGTCGAAGTCTGTGACAGGCACGCCGGTCGGCGGACGCGTGCACTGGACAGTGACGAGCGCGCCGAAGCCCTCGAGCTGACGTCCTGGCTGCGCACCACGCTGGCGCACTGTTGCCTGAAGGCACTGAAGCCTGATCTGGTGGTGCTGGATGAGTTCCAGCGCTTCCGCGAGCTTCTTGCCGTGCAGGATCCTGACTCCGATGACGAGGCTGCCCCGGCATCTTCTGCTGCAAAGCTGGCGCAGGAGTTGTTCGACCATGAGAACAAGCCTCGCGTGCTCCTGCTTTCGGCCACGCCCTACAAGATGTTCGTCGCCCAGCAGGAGCAGGAGGATCACTACCGCGACTTCCTGGCAACGGCGTCATTCCTGTTCAATGATCCGGAAGAGGTGACCGCGCTCCGCGCTGACCTCGCCGCATTCCGTGCATCGCTGGTGGGCGTGGGGGCATCGCAGGATGATGCACGTGTGCTCAAGGGTGCAATCGAGAGTCGGCTCAAGAAGGTGATGTGCCGGACCGAGCGCGTGGGTGTAACCCGGGGCCGCGATGCGATGGTGAGGGATGTCCCGCTTCCGTTGTCGCTGACATCGGAGGACCTGGCGGACTACGCCTGCGTGGATGCGCTTGCAAGAGCGGCGGGGACGAATGATGTCATGGAGTTCTGGCGCTCCAGTCCCTACCTGCTGAACTTCATGCGTGAGGACGGATACACCTTCAAGCGCCGCATGATGGATCGACAGGGCAAGGCGGCTCTGGGGCGGGCGTTGTCCCAGCATCCGCAGTACAGGACGCTGGATCAGGATGCGCTGCAGCGGTACAGCCCGTTGGTGGCGGCAAACCCGAGAATGGACGTGCTGGCCAAGGATATGGAGGACCAGGGCAGCTGGCGCTTGTTGTGGGTTCCTCCTTCCATGCCTTACTGGGCAGGAGAGGGTGCGTACGCGCAGGTATCCCATTTCAGCAAGACGCTGGTGTTCTCAAGCTGGAACATGGTTCCTGATGCGATTGCCGGCCTTCTTTCCTACCATGCCGAGCAATTGGCCATGGCGGGGCATGCGCTCCAGCCCGGATACGACGCGCCTGGCAAGAGCCTGAGTGCTCGCTTGCGCTTCAACAGCGGCAAGAGCGGGCATGAGGACATGAACGCGCTCACTCTGCTGGTTCCTTCCCTCGCGCTGGCCACAATGGTCGATCCCTTGGCGATGTCGGTCGCTGCAGGTGGCTCGCTGCACTTGGCAGATGCCAGGCGTGAGGCTGCCGGTCGGATCAGGGAGAGGATGGAGTCGCTTGACCTGCCAGCGTCCAGGCACTCGGGGCCGCCTGACGTGCGCTGGTACTGGTTGACGCTGCTTCTGCTTGAGCGTGCGCATGTCCAATCGCATGTGGACCCGTGCTGGGGTTCGGAGGACCTGACGATTGGTGCGGGTGAGGATGAGGAAGACGGTGGCGCCAGCGTTTCAGGGCAGGGGTTCTCCCGTCATGTGGCCTACTGGCGACAGGTATGGGGGCGCGGTTTTGACGAGCCCTCTCTGCAGACGCTTGGGCCACGTCCCGACGACATTGCCGAGGTACTGGCTGATCTCGCATTGGCGGCACCAGGTGTGTGCGCTCTGCGTGCATTGCTGCGCCTGCTGCCGGGAGACAATGAGGCCGACCTTCGCCAGGCCGCCATAAAGATTGCGGACGTGTTCCGCCGACAGCTGAATATGCCCGAAGCGGTCGCCATCATCACTCACGAGGAAGGTGGGGTGTATTGGCGGCGGGCGGTGGCCTACTGCGCAGAAGGCAATTTGCAGGCTTTGCTTGATGAGTACCTGCATCTGCTGCACGAGCAGAAAGCAGCGGACGAGAAATCTACCCATGCTCAGGCCATCGCGAAGGGCGTGAGCGATGCGGGCCACGTGCGCGCAAGCCAGCTTCACCCTGAGGGTGTGAAGCTGCTGGATGGAAAGCTCGTGCGCGATGATGCACTGTCATTGCGTTGCCGGTATGCGATGCGGTACGGAAATGCAACCGAGGACGACAAGGTGGTTGCCCGCAAGGACGCGTTGCAGCATGCATTCAACTCGCCCTTCCGTCCCTTCGTGCTCGCATCCACTTCGGTGGGGCAGGAAGGGCTGGACTTCCATTCCTGGTGCCACTCAATCGTTCACTGGAACCTGCCTGGCAATCCGGTGGATCTTGAGCAGCGGGAGGGGCGCGTTCATCGCTACAAAGGACTGGCCGTCCGCCGAAACGTTGCGCGGCTGGCAGGGTTCGTGGCCGACCAGGCCGCCGGTGACCCATGGGCGGGACTATTCACCAATGCAGAGTTGCCTCACAAGGACACGCCATTGGCGGGCTTGATTCCCTACTGGATCTGCGAGGCACCGGGCGGTGTGGCGGTCGAGCGAAAGGTGTTCCATTTTCCTCTGAGCCAGGACAAGCATCGCTTTGATCGGCTGAAGAGCAGCCTGGCGCTGTATCGCATGGTCTTTGCACAGCCGCGCCAGCAGGATCTTCTGGGGCACCTGCAAGCGCGTGCGGAAGGCGGCGAGGATGTGCAGGCATTGCTGGATACCTGGCGGATCGAACTGCTGCCGGACTGACCGGGTCGGCCGGGCAGGGCGCATGCGCTGCCCCCTGCCTGGCCCACGGAAGGCTCACGCCATCCGCATCCCCTCCCGCTGCACCTGCTGCGCGCTTTCCACATCCTGCGTCTGACGCTGCGCCAGTGCGTCCAGCTGCCGGTAGCTCTGCTCGGCCGGCGCCTGCACGGCCTGTTCGGCGGAGATGGCCACCCGCAGGTGGGCCGGATCATCCAGCGCGCCCTGCACCAGGAACAGGTTCTGCCCCGCCCCCCCAGGGCCGTTGGCCTTGCCGAGCATCACGTGGTCCACCTGGCTGAGGTTGTTCTCTTTGGCCAGCACCGCCAGGCGCGCGGTCACGCCATCAGGGTTGTTGCCCAGTACCAGGCCGTGCTCGGCCTGCAGGCTGGCCACCTGGCCGCGGATCTGCTGGTACACCGGATCGTTGGCGTGGTCGGGGCGGTTGGCGGCCAGCTGCGTTTCGCGGCCATCGCGCTCCAGCGGCTCGTTCATCACCACCTTGGGCGTTTCAAGGCGGGTGCGGTAACTGTCCTCGGGGTGGAAGTGCGTGGCCTTCTCCGCGCGCTCCAGGCGCACGGCACGGGCGTCGTCCAGCGAGGCGATGATCCTCGGGTTGTGCTCACGCAGTGGGATGCTGCCTGGCACCTGCAGGTACCAGGCCTGCTCCTTTTCCGAATACATGTGGTACGAACTGCGCGAGCCGATGACATTGGGATCGCTGCTGGGCAGTGCCTCAGCCATGAGCGAGCCTTCGTACAGGCCCAGCCGGCCGACATAGCCGGTGGCGCTCCAGAAGGGCATGGCCAGGTACGCGCTGCCCAGCGTGTTGGCCGCGCGCTGGGTACCACCGACATCGTTGTTGAGCATCTCCTTCCAGACTTCCTCGGCCTTGCCCTCTCCGCGTTCCTTGCGGGTGGCTTCCAGCAGCACACGCGGGGTCCAGCAGTTGGGGTCGAGGTGGTGGCGCTTGAAGGCTTCATCGTGCGCCTGCTGCACATCGCGGCCGGGCAGATTCAGGGCCAGATCGGGGCGCTTGGCCTCCATCCAGTGCTCGCGGCGTTCCAGGTCGCGGTGCAGCAGGGTCTGGCCGAAGGCCTCCCATTCGCGCTCGGTCAGGTTGCGGTTCTGCAGGGCCGGGTTGCGGTCGTGCTGGTCACGGGCCTGCGACTGCGCGTAGGCGTTGGCGACCTGGCCCGGCAGGTTGTCGTTGCGCACCACGCCCAGGGCCAGCAGACCGTAGCCATCGGAATGTTCCTTGTGCGCCAGGTAGCTCCAGTAGCGCTCGCGGTTTCCGCTGTCTGCGTATTCCCTGAGGATCTCCAGATCCTTGCGGGTCAATTCACCCATGTGTCGTTCCTCCTGAACCCTGGTCGGTTACCGCAGCTTGTAGCGGGCCAGCAGGACGCGCGTGGCGTCCTCCACGGCCTTCCAGTCCTTGAGCAGCACGCGCGGGTAGATCGCGCGCACCGACAGCCCATCCTGCGGGTCGGTGAAGGTATGCGTGCAGGTGGCCACCGGCACATCGGGGTCATCCACCAGCGTGGTGCCCTGCACGGTCAGCCCCTCGCGCCCATCCTGCGGCGGATTGCAGGTGATGAAGGTGGCCAGCGCGCCCTGTGTGTCGCGGGCGATGTACCACTCCTGGTCGGTTTCGGGCGTGCGCACCGGCGGCGTGCCGCGCTGCGCGGCATACGCCTCGGAAAACCGCGTCATGCGGGCTTCGTCGATGGCGTACGGGGTGAGCCCGAAGTGCGGCGTACCGGCGTTGCGCAGGTCCAGCCGGCGGCGCGGGTCGTCACGGTTGATCGAGCCGTCCTCGGTGGTCGCTTCGGTACTGGTCTTGCGCGGCAGCAGCTCGGCGATCGGGAGGGCGTCGATGTAATCCAGCGACAGGCTGATGGCGCGGTGGTGGTCGGACATGCTGCGCGAGGCGCGCGTGCCCGGCGGTGCCGCCTGCAGGTCGGGCCACAGGAGGGTGAGGCCGATGCCGCCGCCCACCGCCGGACCCATCTGGTCGTCGTACAGGTTGGCGGGGAAGGCGTAGCGGTGTGGGCCCAGCGTGGCTTCCACGGGGGCGGTGGTGTAGGTGTAGCCGTCCACGGTGTGGGACTGTGCGGTGTCGGTCATGGGGGTCTCCCGGTGCTCCGGTTCCTTGGAGGGGGCCTTGCTGCAGGCCGTGCTGCTTGCCAAGGCGATGGCCAGGGCCAACCAGCGGCCCGGCGGTGGCAGGTTCATGCGGCCGTTCCTTGAGGTGTACGAGGCACTATAGGACAGGTTCTGCGGCGTATTCCACAGAGCCGGTCACGCTCCATATCTGCATCCGGTGCCTCAGCGTTCGCTGGTTCACACATTCAGCATGCCTCCACTACGGGCTCCGTGCTTCTCCACCTGCCCGCCATCCCACCTATGCCATCATCCAGCCAGGACCGCAGCACCCATCAAGGCTGAACAGGCATGGAGCAGGCAACACGCTACACGGCAACGCTGTACCTGGCCGCCCCCGGCACCCCACTGAAAAGTGGAGGGATCTCGCCGCGCGGCCATATGTACCTGCAGGTGGCGGCAGGCGACGAGGCCCACAGCTACGGCTTCGCACCGCCGCGTCAGGCGCCGGGCGAAACCCACACCGGCGTGCAGTATGCGCAGGTGCGCCACGACGATGCCGATGAGCATCTGGACCCGTATTACAGTCGCACTCTGGAAATCACTGAGGAGCACTATGGTTGCCTGCGTGATTTCGCCGAGGAACCGGCCGAGTTCGAATTCGATGTGGATCGCCCGGCCACCATCAACCGCTGCAGCGATTTCGTATGGGCAGCGCTGCACTACGCTGGCCTGCATCCGCTGCCGGCGCCGCTGGACGGCGGCAGCAACCTAGGCGAGTTCGCGGTGCTGTTCAACCTACCGGAAATCCAGTGCATTGCTGCGCCGTTCCCAGGCAGCGATCTGAATGCCGAAACCCATCACGCGATGCCCGAGCGCGAGGCCGAACACCATCGCCAAGGCGACCGTGGCAGCGATGAGCCGCCGCCGACGCCGATTGAGGTGGCCGGCACGCTGCTGGACCCCTCGCATCCAGACCATCGCCTGTTCGCGCAGCTGATCCAGAAGGTGGCCGAGCTGGACGCCGCGCATGGCCGCCCGTTCGATGCCGCCAGCCAGCGCATCAGCGCAAGCCTTCTGGTGCTGGCCAAGCAGAACAATCTCTCGCGCGTGGACCACGTGCTGCTCAGCCAGCCGACCCAAAGCAGCCATGCCGCCGAGAGCATCTTCATCGTGCAGGGCGATCGCAACGACCCGGGGCACCGCCGCGCCAGCATCGCCACCGAGGTGGCGGCCAAGACCGATGTGGCCGATTCGCTGCGCTTGAAGGAGCAGTAATCCGCGCGCTTGCCATACGCGCGCCGGCGCACGCCACGCCCCCCACCTGCTACCATTCCCCCGCAACCCCAGCCAGCCCACCCGCGCAGACAGATGCAGGTCGGGCCGTCGCAGTACGGCCCAGCGAGCCAGGACACCTTCCCGTGCCCATTCAAGGACGCTCGCATGTTCCGTAATCCTCTTTTCCGCTCGGCCGCCCTGGCCGTTGCCGTTTCGCTCAGCCTCGGCGTGCCCTCCGCGTTCGCCGACAACGCACCCGCCGCCAGTGCCACCGCCGCCGTGCAGCGCCAGGCCGTGGCAAAGGGTCTGTACGAGCTGGCCTACAGCCCGAAGCAGAATGCCGTGTTCGTGGCCTCGTCCGGTGGCTTCGGCGATGACGCTGGCCCGGCCCAGGTGCTGCGCCTGAACCCGACCACGCTGGCCGTGGAAACCCGTATCCCGCTGGAGCGCAAAGCCTTCGGCGTGGTGCTGGATGACGCCCACAACCGCCTGTACGTGGGCAACACCGTGGACCTGTCGGTGACGGTGGTCGACACCGCGCAGAACAAGGCCGTCGGCACCATCCAGCTGATGGAGAAGAAGACCGGCAAGGACGGCAAGGCCGCCTACACCCACGACCTGCGCGAGCTGGTGGTCGACAGCGCCGCCAACCGCCTGTACGTGACCGGCCACAGCAGCCAGCCGGACGTGAGCAGCGTGCTGTTCGTGATCGATACCACCACGCTGAAGGTGATCAACACCATCGATGGCCTGGGCAATGCCAAGGCGCCGGGCCTGGCGCTGGATGCGGCCAACAAGCGCGTCTACACCAGTAACCTGCTGGCCGACCTGGTGGTGGTGGGTACCGATTCGAACAAGGTGGTGGCACAGCACAAGATCGCCGCCGAGCAGCCGATGAACATTGCGCTGGACCCGGCCGGCAAGCGCCTGTTCGTGACCGACCAGGGCTCGGAATTCCTGCGTGGCTACCAGGCCAAGAGCAGCGGCCTGGTCAGCAAGCACCCGGGCCAGCGCGTGCTGGTGCTCGACCGCAGCACCGGCAAGGAGCTGGCCAGCATCCCGACCGACGCCGGCCCGCTGGGCATCCTGCTGGATGCACCGCGCAAGCGCCTGTATGTGACCAACCGCGAAGCCGGCACGGTGACGGCCTACAACAGTGACAGCTACCAGAAGGTGGCCACCTACACGGTGCCGACCCACCCGAACAGCCTGGCGCTGGATGCGAAGAACAACGTGTTGTTCGTGAGCATCAAGAACGGCGAGAAGGACGACAAGGGCGCTGACGAGAGCGTCGCGCGCATCCAGCTGTAAGCGGTGCCCAGGCTGTAGACGCGGGGGCAGGGCGCGATGCGCTGCCCCCTTTTCAAGCTGCAGCGTTTATCCCATCCGCGGCGCAGGATTCTGCATTTCCTGCGTCTGCACCTCGACCTGCGGCTGCGCACCCAGCCCCAGCTTCTGCATCGATTGCTCCACCGGCGTCTGTACCGCCACAGCCGTCGGCATCATCGCGCGCAGGTGCGCCGGATTGGCCGGGTCGCCCTGCACCACGAAGACGTTGTGCCCGGCCGGGTGCTGGGCCGTGGCATTGCTGACCAGCACATGGTCGACCTGCTGCAGGCCCTGCTCGCGGGCGAGCACGGTCAGGCTGGCAGTCAGTCGTTCACTGGTCTGATCGAACGGGCGACCATGCTGGGCGTCCAGTGTGGCCACGCCCTGGCGGATCTGCTGGTTGAGGCCGTAGTCGGGGTGGTTGGGGGTGATCTCTGCCATGGCGATCGAACGGTAGCGGTGGGTCGTGGTGGGCCCGGTCAGTATAGATCCGGCCCGTGAAGCGCGCCCGAGGAGTCAGTCCGCCGGCCGATGGTCGTAGCTGATCACCCGCTCGGCCAACCAGCGCCCGTCCACGCGGCGCCAGATCTGGATGAAGCGGGCCCGGCCCACCCAGCGCTCCACGCCGTCCTTGCCGCGTTCATGGAAGCGGTGGTCGCCGATCTCCAGCGCCCGCTCGTCGCGCAAGGGGAACACCTGCAGCGAAGGTTCCACCAGCTCACGGCGCAGGCTCCAGCCGCCCTTGCGCGCATTGCTGCACATGTTGGCCACGCTGCGGCGGAAGTCCTCGCGGTTGCTGGCTGACTTGCCATCCTTGTCATGGAAGAACTCCATGTCTTCGGTGGTCATCGCGGCGGCCCTGTCGGCATCGCAGGCCTCGAAGGCCACAGCAAAGAGCTGGGTGTCGGCCTGGCGGATCTGTTGGCGCAGGTCATCGGCGGGCGACGGTGCGGCAGCGAGACCGGCGGCAAGCAGGGGCAAGGTAAGCAGCAACATGGCGAAACTCCCGGGGATGGTTCACGCAGGCTCGCATGGCGTTTGGGCCGCTGCAGCCGGCTTCCGATGAAACGGCCCTTCTACGGAGTGAATGCCCGCATTGACGGTCCGGCTCCGGCGGCGTCGCCTGTGCAGGCGATGTCATGGCGATCGGCGATTCCGTCACGGTCGCGATAGGGGCCGGCCAATAGCCTGAAAGCCTCCCCTTCCACAGGAGCTCCCATGCCTGCTTCCCGCATCCGTCTGCACGTTGAAGACACCGGTGGTGACGGCCGCCCGGTCATTCTGATCCACGGCTGGCCGCTGTCTGCCGATGCCTGGAAACAACAGGTGTCGATCCTGCGCGATGCGCAGCATCGGGTGATCAGTTACGACCGGCGCGGCTTCGGCCGTTCCGACAAGCCGGCCGAGGGCTATGACTACGACACGCTGGCAGCGGACCTGGCCGGGGTGATCGAGGAGCGTGACCTGCACGACGTCACCCTGGTCGGCTTCTCGATGGGCGGCGGTGAGGTGGCGCGCTATGTGAGCAATCATGGGCAGGACCGTCTGCACAGCGTGGTGTTTGCAGCGGCGGTGCCGCCGTTCCTGCTGCGCAGTGATGACAACCCGGAAGGCCCGCTCACCCAGGAAAAGGCCGATGAAATGCGCAGCGGTCTGGAGAAGGATCGTGAGGCGTTCTTCGATGACTTCACCCGCGATTTCTTCAGCGCCCATGGCCAGTTGATGGTGACCGAAGAGACGCGTCAGGCGGCGATCGCGCTGTGCCATCAATCCGACCAGGTGGCGGCGCTGGGCTGCATGAAGGCGTTTGCCACTACCGATTTCCGCGATGACCTGAAGAAGATCACGGTGCCGACCTTGATCCTGCACGGTGACAGTGACGCCATCGTGCCGTTCGAGGGCTCCGGCCAGCGCACCCATGAGGCGATTGCGGGCAGCGAGGTGGTGATCCTGGAAGGCGCGCCGCATGGCTGCAACACCAGTCATGCTGATCACTTCAATCTGGCGCTGTTGAACTTCCTGAAGCAGTAAGCTGCGGCCATGCGTGAACCGAAGACGCCCCCGTGGAAGAAGCCCAATCCCAAGGGCCAGACGTCGCAGCCGTTGTCGCCTGCGCAGAAGGAGGCAGCCCGGCAGCGTGCGGAAGAGAACGGGCGGCGTTATCCCAATCTGGTGGACAACATGTGGGCCGCGAAGCTGCCGCGCGGATCGTGATCTGTAGAATCGAGCCATGCTCGACTCCGCTCTGCATCCATCCATGCATGGCGTGGATCTACTGCAACAGCAGCCGAGCATGGGCTCGACTCTACAGGTCGACCAGCGGCTTCCAGCCGGGTTCCAGCCAGGGTGAGATCTCGCGCTGGCGGACGGTGATTGCCTCCGTCGGCAGCCCCGCCAAGCGCGCAAGCTCTGCACGCAGCAGCTCGGCATCCACCGGCACTGCCGTAGCCACCTGCAGGCGATCCCCCTGATGCCTCACCTGTACCGGTAGCATGGCGTGCGCATCATGCTCGCCGCCGGTGCGTCCGATCGGGTAGCGCATCGTTACCGGCCGCGACAGTTGCGCCAGTGCTGGCTGCCACGCCTGCAGTACGAGGGGCTGCCCGGCAGCGGGAACATGTACTTCAGCAATCGTAGCCGGGTAGCCGGTGATGCTCTCGACCATGACCTGGAAGCGCGCGCCATCCGGCACGACCAGCACGGTGGCGATCAACGTGAAGAGCGAAACGAACACCGCTGCGAGGTTCCAGCTGCGCGGCGCGGAGGCCGGGCGAGTTGCGGTACGCAGACCTGGCTTTCGCCGCAGCTTGCGCGCGTAGATGCGCCGGTCCTTCCTGCGCGGGCTGCTGCTGTGCTCGGGCAGGTTCAAGGGAACCCGTGGAAGGCGCGCCACGCGGGCCTTGATCAGGCGCGACAGCAGCATCCAGGCGATCACGAACGCCAGCAGCGGAAGCAGCGTTCGCACCCACAGATACAGCGTGACCATCCACAACACCTCTACATACGACCATCCATGCTCATCCACATCCTACCGGGACCGCGCGCCGGTTGTCGTATCCGCCAGCCGACAAGCACAGGGCGCTTGGTTAGGATGGTCCTTTGTTGTCATGGATGAACCGATGGTCTCTGCTGCTACCCGCTTTTGTCGTATCTGTGGTCCTGGCCCGATCCTGCTGGCACTGCAGGTGGTGGCGCTGCTGGCGGTAGCCCTTGCAGTCGGTTTCTTCCACTACCGTGTGGGACTGCTGCTGGAGCCGGTGGATGATGCATGCGGTGGGCCCGACCCTGTCGCGCGCATGCAGGTGGCCGAACAACTGCTGGCGCGGTCCACTGCGCTTGCACCGTGGCAACCCTTGCAGTGGATTCCGATGGCGGGCGTGGTACTGGCGCTGCTGGGCGCGATGTCGATCAGCGTCTACCGGCTGGGCCGCCTGTCGGAACGCCTGCGACGTGCCAACTGGGGGCTGATGGCGCTGCACGCCGCGATCCTGACGCTGGCCCTCAGGGCATTGCACCTGTACGACCTGGCATGGACTGGCGTGGCCAAGTTGTCCCCAGCGGCGTGCCTGGTGGAGCTGGGCGAGCAGGGCCGGTTGCCGCTGGCACAGGCACAGCAGGTGGTGTTCGAGATTCTCACCCATGAGCATGCACCGCTGCTGCGCAATCCCGATGATCTTGCCCTGGTGCTGGTCGCGTTGATGCTGATGGCGATGGCTGCAGGATTCATGTTGTGGCGGGCGATCGTGCGCGAACGTCAGGTGCAGTCGCCCGGCCCATAGCGGGTGTGGGACCGGCCGCGCGCCCGCAATCGCGCTAGAGTCAGCACTTCGCCCCTGCAAGGATGTGCTGATGCGTTGGTTGCTGCGTGCTGTGCCATTGCTGCTGTGTTCGTTGGCGGTACACGCCGCCGAGGTGGATCGCCGGATCGCGATGACCATCGACGACCTGCCGTGGGCGCGGGTGGACGAGATCGTTCCGCCGGACCTGCAGTCGCGGCACGAAGCACTGATGGCCCAGCTTCGCCAGGCGGGTGTGCCGGTGGTCGGCTTCGTCAACGAGAACAAGCTTGAGATCAACGGACACGTGCAGCCCGCGCGGGTGCAGATGCTGCGCGACTGGCTGGACGCCGGGTATGTGCTGGGCAACCACACGTATTCGCACATGGATCTGAACGCCAGGGGGGTGCCTGCGTTCCAGCAGGATTTTCTGCGTGGTGAAACGGTGCTGCGGCCGTTGCTGGCCGAGCGCGGACTGAAACCGCAGTGGATGCGCCATCCCTATCTGCGTGCCGGACGCACACCGGAAGAACGCGCGGAGATGGACGTGTTCTTCAAGCAGCACGGCTACCGCGTGGCACCGGTGACGGTCGACAACGGGGAGTGGGTATGGGCGTTTGCCTATGCCAACGTGATGAACGAGCAGCCCGATTCCCCGGCGCGCGAGGCGACGCTGGCGCAGCTGC
Organism: Stenotrophomonas sp. GD04054; assembly: GCF_029836955.1. NCBI lineage: Bacteria > Pseudomonadati > Pseudomonadota > Gammaproteobacteria > Lysobacterales > Lysobacteraceae > Stenotrophomonas > Stenotrophomonas sp. GD04054. Next base: position 36,628 of record NZ_JAOECR010000044.1, read on the forward strand.
GCAAGGGCTATGTGCCGTACATGCTGAACAAGCTGGACTACTACGAGAAGCAGTCGCAGGCGCTGCTGGGCTACGCGCTGCCGCAGGTCTGGCTGATGCATGCCAACGAACTCAATGCAGCCACCTTCGCCGAACTGGTGGCGGCGACGAAGCGGCGCGGCTATCGCTTCATTTCACTGGATGAGGCGATGCGCGATCCTGCTTACGCGCGCGGCGCCGAGGGCTACAGCGGTCGCTATGGCCCGAGCTGGCTGCACCGCTGGGCGATGGCCGAGAAGAAGCCGAAAGACTTCTACGCCGGTGAACCGGAAGTGCCGAAGTGGGTGATGAAGCTGGCGAAGGTTGACTCGGAATGAAGCTCAGCGCTTGACGGCCAGCACGCCGTCAAGCGCCAGCTCGGCCTTGAAACCGGCCTTTTCCAGGCGCTTGGCCACTTCGCGCGGCACGTCGCGGCCGCTGGTCAGCTTGTTCGGCGCGCCGGTGTAGTGGAACAGGCGCCCGCCCTTGCGGATGACGCGGGCGAGGTGATCGTAGAACACCTGCGAGTACAGTTCGCCGGCGATGCCGAAGCGCGGCGGGTCGTGCAGGATCGCGTCGACACTGTTGCTGGCCACCTGTTCGATCTGCTGCGAGACGTCACCGTGGCTGAACTGCAGGCGGCCCCCGGCGGCGGCCGAGTCCGGATCCGGCGACCACGGGTTGAGCGTGCGCAGCCACATCACGTCGGCGTTCTTTTCGAACGAGCGGATCTGGCCGACACCGGCCTCCAGCGCGCAGGCGGCGAAGTAGCCCAGGCCGCCGCAGGTATCGAGGATGACCTTGCCGGCCGGGGCGACCAGCTCGACCTTGCGGCGCGCATCCTCGAACGGTGACAGCTTGGAGGTCGGCAGCATCTTGATGCCGTCGATCTCGAAGGTCGGTGCGCCCCATTCGGTGGGCACCAGCTTGATCAGCGAGCCGCTGTAGCGCGAGATCGGTGCGAAGTCCTCGCCGTCCCAGTAGTACAGCGTGCGGTCCTTCAGCTTGCCCGGCCACGGGTAGCGCTGGCCACGGAAGTGGAAGCCGTCGGCATCCAGCACCACGCTGTCCTCGCTGCGGCCAAGGTCGAGCGAGCCCTGCCAGTCGGCAGCGCCCTTGTCATGGGCACGGCGCAGGGTGTCAGCGCTGTCGCGGGTCAGCAGGGGGCCGGTGTAATGGGGCACGGCGGGTACCGGGGCGGTTCGGGGGAGGGCATGGTACCGCAGCTGTTGCCGGGGCCACGTGTGGCTGCTGCAGTAGATCCACGCCATGCGTGGATGTAGACGGGAGGAGCCGAGCGTGGGCTCGGCGCTACCGCTGGCTGGTGCAGCTGTAGCCGTGTGTGGTCCCTTCCCCCGAGAGCATGCCGACGCCACGCGACGGCTGCATGCCTACACGGGCGCACGACCGACGATGGACGTCCTGGGTTTCTGGTGGCTGCCGATCAAAGTCGTAGCGCAGGCTGCCGTCTTCCTGCAGCAGCCAATGCACGGTAACGCGCTCGTGGCGACCATCACCGAGATCCCAGTCCAGGGTGCGCATGATCAGGGTCTGGCCATCGGACAGCTGCCGGACTTCGTCATAGGCACCCTGGGTCTTCGGCGCGCTTACCGCAAGCAGCAGAAACAGCAGCATTGGCATCGCTCCTCAAAGAAGACAGGTTGTAACCATAGTGCCCTGCGCCGCCATCAGAATCATTGCATCTACGGGCACTTCACCGCATACACCGGCCCAGCCCCGATCAGCATCAGCGCCATGTAGTCACTATCACTGGCCTTTCCCTTCAGCGTCGCGCCCTTGTTGAAGTGGAAGATGCCGAAGCCACCGGCCATGCGGATCAACGCACTGTCGATCTGCTCGGCGTCATCGCGGAAGTAGCGGCTGATCTCGCTGCGGGTGGCCTTGTGCAGCGCATTGGGTTCGCGCTGCCACTGCTCGCCGCGGCTGAAGGAGACGAAGTACTGGCCGCCTTCCTTGTCGATGCGGAAATCGGCCGGCTTGCGCGCGCCGGTGGCGAAGCAGCCCTGCAACGGGTCGGCGCTGAAAGGAAGCCCGGCATCACCACTGCAGGCGGCGAGCAGCAGGAGGGCACCGGGCAGCAGCAGGCGGAGCGTGCGCATGGGATGTCCCGACGGGGCAGGTGCGGCTAGTGTAGGCAGCACACGGGCGTGGTCCGTACAGAAATTCGGCAAGGACACAGGGGTTTTCGGATGGCGAAGGGCAAGGCACCGTGGTGCGGCGTGGCCAGTTGGCTGGGGATCGTGGTGGGCTGGGGCGCGGGCAGCCTCGCTGCGCAGGCGGCGGTGGCCGCAGGCGGCAATGGCATGGCTGCGGGATTGGGCGTGGGGGTGCTGGGCGCGGCGCTGGTGGGCTGCGGTCTGGCGGTGGCTTCGCGCGTGCGCGGCGAGCGCTGGCCGTGGATCGGCATCGGTGGTGCAGTGCTGAGCGCGCTGCCGCT
>NZ_JAOECR010000045.1:0-38312 GCF_029836955.1 Stenotrophomonas sp. GD04054
CGATGGGATTCGTCAAACGGCAGCGCCGGGCCACGCCCGGCGGCGTCATTTCACCGGGGTGAACAGCAGGTCCTGGAAATCGAAGCTGAAATCGGTCAGGTCGGAGATCGACTGCATGCGCACCTCGCGCACCTTGCCGTCCGGATCCAGGCTGAAGTTCACGAACGCGTCGGCGTTGAGCGAACGGTCGTCCCAGCGCACGATGAAGGTGTCATGCTGCCAATGCTCCAGGCGCCCGCTCAGCTGCGCGGTCTTCATGAAGCGCAGGCGCAGGCCCTTGCCCTCGGCACTAACCTGCATGTCGCCATACCAGCGGTCGCGGAACGTGCCGGTGTAGCCGGCCAGTGCCAGCGATGGCTTGCTGCCCTTGTCGCGCGCGCTCTGGTGCTTGGCCCAGGCCTCGTCGGCCTTGTCCTGGCCCTTGGCCACGGCCTTGGCATAGGCGTCCACCCAGTCGTGCTTCTCACCGCCCAGGTAAGCATCAAGCACGCTCAGGGTGATCGCGTTGAATGCCGCGCCTACTTCCTGGTTGGTCAGCACCACCACGCCCAGCTTCTCGCCTGGCACCAGGGTCAAACGCGAGACCATGCCCGGCCAGCCACCGGTATGCCAGACCAGTTTCTGGCCGCGGTAGTCGCTCAGGCTCCAGCCTTCGCCGTAGCCGGCAAAGTTGGCCCGCGCCGGCGCCAGCTCCGGCACGCTCGGCGCCGGAATCGACTGCGGCGTGATCATCCGCCACATCTGCTGCTGGCTCTTGTCGCTGAACAGCGCGGTGCCATCGGCCAGCTTGCCTTCGGCCAGCTGCACCTGCATCCAGCGCGCCATGTCGTGCGCACTGGAATAGATGCCACCGGCGCCGGCATTGTTCGACCAGGTCAGCGGTGCAACGGTACGCAGGTCCTTGAAATCGTACTTGGCGTGGCCGACCGCGGCCTTGTCGCCCGGCTTCAGGTGATCGGCGTTGTAGCGTGTGCCGGCCATGCCCACCTTGTCGAAGATGCGGGTCTGCAGGAACTGCTGGTAGCTCATGCCGGAGACATGCTCGATCACCTGCTGGGCAACCGCGTACAGGATGTTGTCGTACGCATAGCTCTCGCGGAAACCGCCCTTCAGCGGCACCTTGCCCAGCCGCTCCACCACTTCGGCATTGCTGTAGGAGGTGGTCGGCCAGAACAGCAGGTCACCTGCGCCCAGGCTCAGCCCGCTGCGATGCGACAGCAGGTCGCGGATCGTCATCTGCCCGGTCACGAACGGATCGGACATGCGGAACGACGGCAGGTGGTCGATCACCTTGTCGTCCATCTTCAGTTTGCCGTCCTCGGCCAGCAGGTTCAGCGAGGTGGCGGTGAACGCCTTGGTGTTGGAAGCAATGGCGAACAGCGTATCGGCCTGCACCGGTTCCGGCTTGCCCTGCTCGCGCACGCCCCAGCCGCGTTCCAGCACCACCTCGCCATCCTTGACCACTGCCACGGCAATGCCGGGCACGTCGAACTGCGCGCGCACGCGCTCGACGGTCGCATCCAGGTCCTGCAGCTGCGCCGGGGTGGCAGCACTCGCCATGGTCGTGCACGCCAGCAGCACGGCTCCTCCAATCCAGGGTTTCATCCAGCACGATCTCCGAACAGGGGTGGCGGCCATGTGCAGGCCGTCACCGGGGTTTCGCGCGATGGTAACGGTCTGCGGCGCACCCTGCCCTGTGCCATAGGAGGGGTGTCATGGGCGGGAACGGCCAACCGAGCAACGGCTCCACCATCATTCCATGCCTGCGCTATCGCGACGCGCAGGCCGCCATCGACTGGCTGCAGCGCGCCTTCGGCTTCCATGCCCAAGCCGTCTACGCCGATGGCGATACGGTCTTCCATGCACAGCTGACCTTCGGCACCGGCATGATCATGCTCGGCTCGGCCGACAAGGAAAGCGAGTGGAACCAGCATGCGGCGATGCCCGATGAGGTCGGCGGCCGCCAGACCCAGAACGCCTGCGTGATCGTCACCGATGCCGATGCGCACTATGCACGGGCCAAGGCCGCCGGTGCCCGCATTGTCATCGACATCGCCGACCAGGACTACGGCGGACGCGGCTACGCCTGCGCCGACCCGGAAGGCTATCTGTGGTGGTTCGGCAGCTACGACCCGTGGCGCTCGGACCACGGCCAGTGACCGCGACCGCCCGGCAGGCGGAGATCCGCTGCGGCATTGGTGGCTGGGTGTTTCCCGAATGGCGCGGCGGCGTTTTCTACCCGGTTGGCCTGCCGCAGCGTGAAGAACTGGCCCACGCCAGCCGCGCCCTGCGCTGCATCGAAATCAACGGCACCTTCTACCGCACGCCAACAGCGGCGCAGTGCGCGCAGTGGGCCGCACAGACACCCGACGGTTTCCGGTTTTCGATGAAGGCGCCACGGTACCTGGTACAGCGCCGCGACCTGTCCAGCACGGTGGAAGCGGCCGCGCCCTTCCTGCAGGCGGCGATTGCACTCGGTGACCGGCTCGGCCCGTTGCTGTGGCAGTTCGATCCGCGCCATCCGGCCGATGCCGATGCATTGGGTGCCCTGATGGCGCAGCTGCCGAAGCAACTGGAAGGGGTGACGCTGCAGCATGCGCTGGAGGTCCGCAACGCCGAGGCACATGGCCCCGCACTGGTTGCTGCCGCCCGTCGACACGGCGTGGCGCTGGTGATCGAGGACAGCGACGAGGCGCCACTACACGGCGATGTCAGTGCCGGCTTCGTCTACGCCAGGATCAAGCGCAGCCGGGCCCGCTTGAACGAGGGTCTGCCGGCACCCGTGCAGCAGCGCTGGGCCGAACGCGCGCTCCACTGGTCACGCGGCGAGCCGGTGGACGACCTGCCCTGCCAGGCCGCGCCGGCACCGTCAGAACCGCGCGAGGTCTACCTGCTGTGCATTGGTGCGGGCAAGGCACGCAACCCGGCGGCGGCGATGGCCCTGCAGCGGCGGGTAGATGGGGCCAGCAATTCCTCACGCGGATAGCGCTGCGGTCATCGCCTTGCCTCACAATAGGCGGATGAGCACACCCGACACCCGCAAAGCGCTGTGGCAGATCCACTTCTGTGTCCTGCTGTGGGGCGTCACCGCCATCCTCGGCAAGTTGATCACCCTGCCGGCGCTGCCGCTGGTGTGGTGGCGCATGCTGCTGGTAACGGCAATGTTGGCGCTGCTGCCGCGGGTCTGGCGCGGATTGCGCACCCTGCCACTGCGCCTGGTGGCGGGCTACGCCGGCATCGGCGCGCTGGTCGCCCTGCACTGGCTGACGTTCTACGGCGCGGTGAAGCTGGCCAACGCCTCGGTGGCCGCCACCTGCATCGCGCTGGCGCCGGTATTCACCTCGATCATCGAACCGTGGGTCGCCAAGCGACCGTTCCAGCTGCGTGAACTCGCCTTCGGCCTGGCCGTGCTGCCGGGTGTTGCACTGGTGGTCGGTGGCGTGCCCGATGGCATGCGCCTGGGTGTACTGATCGGCGCGATATCGGCGCTGCTGGTGGCGGTGTTCGGCTCGCTCAACAAGCGCATGGTCAGCCACGCCGATCCGCTTACGGTCACGGCACTGGAACTGGGTGCAGGTACCCTCACCCTGACCCTGCTGGCGCCGCTGATGCCCTACCTGCTGCCGGCGCTGGCCAGCCCGCTGTGGGTGGTACCGGACCTGCACGACGGCATCCTGCTGTTGGTGCTGGCCGGGTTCTGCACGCTGCTGCCGTTCGCCCTGGCCCTGGTCGCGCTACGCCACCTGAGCGCCTACACGGTGCAGCTGGTGACCAACCTGGAACCGGTCTACGCGGTGGTGCTGGCGGTGGTGCTGCTGCGCGAGCAGCACGAGGTCACGCCGTGGTTCTACCTGGGCGTGGCGATCATCGTCGGCGCGGTGTTCCTGCATCCGTTGTTGAACCGCCGCAAGCCGGTGCAGCATCCGGAAATTCTTGGCACGGCCGAGGCGCGCAACATCGCCGATTGAGTGCCTCCGCGCAGGGTGCGAATCGCCTTGTCAGCGCTGCGGCCAGTGCCATGCCGGGGCATCCAGCAGGCCCTGCCCGCTCAACAGCGTGCGGCCCTGTTCCTTGTGCAGATGCAGCGAATGACAGCCGGGCGCCTGCTCCAGTGCTGCGATCAGTCGGCTGGCGTGTGAGACCACCCACACCTGGCTGCGCGCACTGGCCGCGATGATCAGCCGCGCCAGCGCCGGCAGCAGGTCCGGATGCAGACTGGTCTCCGGTTCGTTGAGCACCAGCAGCGGCGGCGGGCGCGGCGTGTGCAGTGCCGCGGCCAGCAGCAGGAAGCGCAGCGTGCCGTCGGACAGCTCGGCCATCGACAACGGCCGCAGCAGCCCCGGCTGGTGGAAGCGCAGGGCGAGTCGACCGTCCAGTTCCTCGAACCCCACCGTGGCGCCCGGGAACGCATCCTCCACGCTGCGCGCCAGTGCGCCCGGATCACCGATCTCGAGGATGGTCACCCAGGCCGCCGCCAGATCGCGACCGTCGTGATGCAGCACCGGCGTGCGCGTGGCCATCGCCGGTTGCCGTGCCGGGGCATCGGCGTCGCTGCGGAAATGGTCGTAGAAGCGCCAGCGACGGATGTACTCGCGCAGGGCGATGGTTTCCGGCATGCGCTGCGGATCGCCAACCTGGGTGAACAGACTGTCGAACAGCGACAACCGGTCATCGACCAGATCCCAACCGCGCGCATGGCGTTGCCGCACCATTGCCCCACGTCGGTCGACCAGCAGGTTGGCGCTGCGCAGGAACGGCCCGGCCCAGATCGCCTCGGCCTTGATCTGCGGGTCCAGTGCGAAGGCCGAACGGCTGGGCGGTGGGTAGCCCAGGTCAATGGCATAGCCGAACTCGTCGGTGGTGAAGCCCAGCTTCAATCCCACCGATTCCTGACGCGGGCCGCCCTGCAAGGGAATTTCGCCGGCAGCAACCCGGCGGTCCATTTTTTCCGGCCCCGCCCACAGCGCCGAACCGAGCCCACCTTCGCGGGCCAACACCGCCGCGACGCCGCCCTGCGCGGTCTCCGCCAGCAGGCGCAGCGCGCGGTACAGGCTGGATTTGCCACTGCCATTGTCGCCGGTCACCACATTCAACTGCTGCAGCGGCAGTACCAGCCCGTGCAGCGAGCGATAGTGGGCGATGGCCAGGGTCTGCAGCATGGTTGGCATCCGGGGAAACAGAGAGGTCATGCTGCCCGGTTCTGATCGCAGGAACTGCGACGCGATGTGAATCAGAAACTGCATCCACGCATGGCGTGGATCTACCAGGGGGTGCTTCAGCCCGCCCGTTCCACCCGGTTGCGACCATTGCCCTTGGCCCGGTACAGCGCCTTGTCGGCGCGCGCCAGCATGTCATCCACGCTTTCACCTGGCTGGTGCTGGGCAACACCGATGCTGACCGTGACCGGGAATCCAAGCGGCAGGTCAGCCACGGCCAGGCGCAGGAACTCGCATTGCAGTTCGGCCGTGTGCAGGTCGGTGCCCGGCATTACCGCCACGAACTCCTCGCCGCCGTAGCGCGCAGCCATGCCGCGGCCGGCGAAGTGCGAGCGCAGCAGCACGCCCAGCTCGGCCAGCACCCGGTCGCCTGTAGCGTGGCCCTGGAAATCATTGATGTGCTTGAAATGATCGATGTCGAGCAACGCAACGCAGGCGACGCCCGGTTGCCCATCGATCTCCACCACCGCCTCTTCCAGTGCCGCCGCCATTGCGCGGCGGTTGGGCAGGCCGGTCAGCGCATCGGTGCGGCTCTGCTCGGCCAGGTCGGCATTCTGCGCCAGCAGCACGTCCTGGTACTCCGCCAACAGGCGCTCGTAGTCATCGCGCTCCAGCATGTGCTTCTGGATGTCGAGCGCGAAACGGCGCAGCTCCATTACCAGCATCACCTGCCGTGACAGCGCGGCCAGTGCCTCGGCCTTGTCGCTGGGCAGGTGCTGCGGATGTGCATCGAACACGCACAGCGTGCCCAGAGGCAGGCCATCGGAACTGATCAGTGGCGCACCGGCGTAGAAGCGGATGTGCGGGTCGCCGGTCACTACCGGATTATCGTGGAAGCGGATGTCCTGCAACGCGTCCTCGACCACCATGATTTCCTGCGGCTGCAGGATGGCGTGGCCACACATCGATTCGCTGCGCAGGTTCTCCGCCGCGTCGATGCCCTGGATCGACTTGAACCACTGCCGTTCGACGTCGATCAGGGTCACCGCCGCCATCGAGGTACCGCAGACCGCCTTGGCGATCGCGACCAGGTCGTCGAAGGATTTCTCACGCTGCGAATCCAGGATCCGGTAGCGGTACAGCGCCTCGAGCCGAAGGGCTTCGTTGGCAGGCTTGTCGGGCTTGATCATGCAGCGTCACGTTCCGGCAGGTCACTGCGGAGTCTAGCTGATGCCGGTGCGCAATCCGCACAACGGGGAGTGCCGGCCGCTGGCCGGCATCCCGCGCTCATTCGATGCCTGGTGCAGCCGGCCAGCGGCCGGCACTACCGCGCGTTACCAGTCCAGCTGCTTCGGCAGCAGGCCCTGCAGCTCCTGCTCGGTCAGGTTGCGCCACTGGCCCGGCTTCAGCGCACCGATCTTGATGTTGTCGATGCGCACGCGGCGCAGCTGGGTCACGCGATAGCCGAACTCGGCGGCCATCAGGCGGATCTGCCGGTTCAGTCCCTGCTGCAGGGTGATGCGGAATCCGAACTTGGCGATGCGCGAGGTCTTGCACGGCAGCGTCATCTGGTCGTGGATGCGCACGCCGCGCGCCATGCCACGCAGGAACTCGTCGGTGACCGGCTTGTTCACCGCCACCAGGTACTCCTTCTGGTGGCCGTTCTCGGCACGCAGGATCTGGTTGACGATGTCGCCGTTGCTGGTCATCAGGATCAGGCCTTCGGACTCCTTGTCCAGGCGCCCGATCGGGAAGATGCGCTGTTCGTGGCCGACGAAGTCGACGATGTTGCCCTTGACCGAGGTTTCGGTGGTGCAGGTGACGCCCACCGGCTTGTTCAGCGCGATGTAGACGTGGCGGCGGGCGCCGGGCTTGCGTGCCACGCGCGCGCGCAGCGGCTGGCCGTCGACCAGCACCTGGTCTTCCTCGCCCACCACCGCACCGGTGCCGGCCGCGTGGCCGTTGACGGTGACGCGGCGGGCGGCGATCAGGCGATCGGCCTCGCGGCGGGAGCAGAAGCCGGTGTCGGCGATATGTTTGTTGAGTCGGGTGGTCATCGGTCCATTATCCGGCATCGCCGCCCGCTGCGCTTCATGCCGGGGCCGGCGGATCGAGCTCTTCGCCGTCGAACACCCGGTTGCGACCCGCCCGCTTGGCCACGTACATGGCATGGTCGGCCCGCCGCAGCAGCCCGGCCAGGTCATCCTCACCCGGCCGCCACTGCGCCAGTCCGATGCTGGCGGTCACTTCCAGGCCCGGCACCTGCAAGGCCTGACCGGCTTCGGTAATGCGCTGGCGCAGGCGGTCCAGGCGCGCCGACGCCGCCTCGCGTGGCATGCCCGGCATCAGCAGCAGGAACTCCTCGCCGCCCATCCTCACCACTTCGTCCTGGCTGCGGACTGCCGTGCGCAGGGCTCGCGCTACCGCCACCAGCACCTGGTCGCCCACCGCGTGGCCATGGCGGTCGTTGATGTCCTTGAACAGGTCGATGTCGAGGAAGCCGATCACCAGCGGGCCGCGCTCACGGTCGACCTGTGCCAGGTGACGGGCCAGCTGCTGCAGGCCGGCCCGGCGGTTGGGCAGCCCGGTCAGGCCATCGGTTTCGGCCAGCTGGCGCAGTTCATCGCGCTGCTGGCGCAGCCGACCCAACCGCTGGTTCATGGCATAGGCGGCCATCATCAGCAGCCAGGTCACCGACAGCTGCAGTGCTTCCACCCGGTACTCCAGCAGCCACCCCGCACTGCTGGCATCGGCTGCGATCATCACAAGCAGCGGCACCAGCGCCGCCAGGCCCGCCAACGCCCAGCAGTCACCGCGCAACCAGGCACGCATGCCAGCGGCCAGTGACAACAGGCAACCGAGGATGAAGGTCAGCTGCAGGCTCTGCGCGACCAGCGCCAGGGTGTCCCAGCGCAGCCACGGCACCAGCGCGGCCAGTCCCATCAGGCCCCACAGCACAGCCTGCTGTGCCGGCCGCGAGCGCGGCAGCAAGCGGTCCCCGCCGTTGAGGCGCCACAGAGCGGGCAGTACCAGCGCCTGGGTCGCGGCGGTCAGCGCCAGCAGCCACCATGCGCCGCGCTCGCCCACCGGCAGCCACGGTTCGGGATAACCGCTCAAGCCGCCAAGAACCGCCTGCCACACCACCACCACGATCGTCGCGCCGATGTAGACCAGGAAGCTGCGGTCACGGGTGGTCAGGTAGGCCATCAATGCCGACAGCGCCAGCGCGATCGCCACCGCGATGCAGGCCGCGCGCACCAGCAGGCGGGCGGTATCGTTCTGCTGGACCGGACTGGGCGCCCCCAGCCGCAAGGTCGGCACCCAGCGCGCTTTCAGCGGCGCCTGCCACGACACCAGGAACGGCTCATGGCTGCCTGCCGCTGGCACCGCCACCAGGCCGATGCCGGCGCGGAAGCGCGAATCACGGGTGCGCGCATCGTGCATGTTGCCGCAGATCTCGCGGTCACCATGCTGTACGCGGACTTCGCCAGCGAACACGTTGAACACATCCAGCGCCTGGGGTTGCCCCGACCAGCCCCCGGGCGGCGCCGGTACCTCTACCTGCTCGCGCGGCCCGGCCAGCATCGCGGGCGTACAGCCACGATGGGGTGTCGGTTCGTCCGTCGGTGCGCCAACCAGCAGGAAATCCCGGCCGGCCTCGGCCAGGCGCGCGTGCACCAGACCGGGAAGCAACACTCCCATCAGCAGGACGACCAGCAGCGCCCCTGTTTCGTACCGCCACTGCCTGACGCCCACGCCACATCCTGTTCCTGCTTACGTCCGCGCCCACTGCGCGTCGCCCCTGGCGCGCATTATCGCAGCCGGGCACGCCACGCATGTGTAGACCAAAGTCGCCGTGCGCCGTTCAGCCAGCGGCCGGAGGCCCCTTCACCGCCACCAGGCGGACCGGCCTCAGGTCACTCAGGGTCATCCGTTCCAGCGGCTGCGGCCGCTCGATCGCGTAGCCCTGCAGGCCCTGCACGCCGAGCCGGGTCAGTGCGCCAGCCACCTCGGCGGTTTCCACCCATTCGGCCACCACCTCCATCTGCAGTTCCCGCCCGAGCTCGCTGATCGCCCGCACCGTGGCGTGGCTGACCGGGTCGGTGTCCATGTCACGCACGAAGGTGCCGTCGATCTTCAGGATGTCCGCAGGCAGCTGGCGCAGATAGCCGAACGAGGACAGGCCGGAGCCGAAGTCATCCAGTGCCATCCGGCAGCCACGCGCCTTGACCGCATCGATGAAAGCGCGTGCCTGGCTGAGGTTGCTGATCGCCGCGGTCTCGGTGATCTCGAAACACAGTTTCGAGGCCAGCGCGCGGTTGCGCTCGAGCAGGTCGCAGACGAAGGCGAGGAATCCCGGCTCGGCGATCGACTGCGCCGAAACGTTGACGTTGCACAGGCCCAGCTGGCGCACATGCGCCGGGCAGACCTGCAGGTGGCGGAACAGCAGCCCGAGCACGTGCCGGTCCAGCGCCACCGCCATGCCATAGCGCTCCACCGCCGGCATGAACTGACCGGGCAGGTGCAGGCTGCCATCGGTACCGCGCATGCGCACCAGCACTTCGTAGTGCAGGTAGGACGGATCGCCCACGCGGGCGATGCGCTGCGCGTACAGCAGCATGCGATTCTCCGCCATGGCCAGGCTGACACCCTGCAGACGCTCGGCCTCCTGCCGCCGCTCCTCCAGCGCCATGCGGTTCTCGTTGAAGCAGTGCACACGGTTGCGACCGGCCTGCTTGGCCGCATAGCAGGCGCTGTCGGCGGCGCTCATCAACCAGTTCGCGTCCGGCGCCTCGGCACTGACCTCGACCACGCCGATGCTGCAGCTCAACTGCGGGCTGCCCTCGCTGATCGGGAACGTGGCCTGGCCCAGGTTGCGGATCACCCGCTGCAGTACCCGCTTGGCTTCATCCTGGCCGGCGTGGGCGAGAAACACCGCGAACTCATCGGCCCCCAGGCGGCCGACCCAGTCGCCATCACGCACCGCCGCCACCAGATAGTCGGCGAAACCGCGCAGCATCTGGTCGCCGGCGGCATGACCGAAGCTGTCGTTGACCAGCTTGAAGTGGTCCAGGTTGATGTAGCACAGCGCATGCGTACCACCGTCGGTCCGGACCTGCAGCAACGCGCGTTCCAGCAGGCGTTCGATCTCGCGGCGGTTGATCAGGCCGGTCAGCGGATCGTGGCTGGCGTGATGCTCGATCTCGCGCGCCAGTGCATGGTTCTGGCTGACATCCTCGATGATCGCGAACACCGACAATCCTCCGCCCGAGCTGCGAACCGCGGTACCGCTCCAGCGTCCCCAGACGAGGCTGCCATCGCGCCGGCGGAAACGCAGCTCGCTCGGCCGCAGCTGCCGGTCCCAGTCGATGCGGCCGACACCATCGAGGACCAGTTCCCCCTCCATCAGCAGGTCGCCCAGCAGCATCTGCAGCAGCACATCACGCCGGTAGTCGAGGATATCCGCCATCGCCTGGTTGGCCTCGACCACGCGGCCATCGGTGTCGAGCTTCAGCATGCCGACATTGGCCTGGTAGAACGCCGCGCGGAAGCGGCTCTCGTGCTCGGTCAGGTCCTTGCCGACACGACGCGCCAGCGCCACTGCCATCAGGCTGATCACCAGCACCGACAGGCCGCCAACCATCAGCGTGGCGATCCGGACCATGGTGGCCATCCTCAGCAGCGCCTGCGAGAACGCCTGGGCCTGCACCTGCAGGCGGCGGTCGAGATCCCGCAGCTGCTGCAGGTAGCGATTGCGGTCGGCCACGGGCAGTTCACCTGCCGCATGCCACCGTTGCAGCTCGGCGACCAGAGCCTGCACAGCCTCCAGATCACCATCGGTCTGCCGCCACAGTGCAGTGGCTTCGCGGAATGCTCCCAGGTCACGGGCGTAGCGGAACGAGAACACCAGGCGCGGAATATCGGCACGCGCGTTGCCGCCCTGCAGGAAACCCTGCCGGGCCTTCTCCTCGTCCGGTACCGCCTGTTCCAGCGCCAGCCGGGCCTGCAGATCCCCCAACGGAATCCGCAGGGCCTGGCGCGCGTCATCCAGGTCCTGCGCATCGCCACGCGCCAGGTAGCGGCTCAGCGCAGCGGTCGCATCCTGCTGCCCTCGCGACCAGTAGCCCTGGCCGGCAATCCAGGCCGTCGAGGCCGCCTGCAGTTCCTGGATCAACGCGGACAGCGCGACCAACCCGATCGCCATGCCCGTCAACAACGCAAAGCGCAATCCCAGGCCACGGGTCATCGGCACCCGCCGGCTCTGCTGGTCCGTGCCACTTCTACCCATCCCGGATCCCCCCGAATGTGCTGCGGTGACAACCTCCCTTGGAACCGGCCCAGCCTATGACCGGCAATGTGTTTGCCATGCGAAAAGGGGACGGAGGGGATTAAGTCGTTTTCGGCATAAGCGCACTGCCGGGCATAAACGACTTAATCCCCTCCGTCCCCTTTTCCAGGCCCATAACGGACAACGCCAGCCCGGAGGCTGGCGTTGTTCAGGACCGCAGGTGCGGCTTAGAAGCTGCGCGGGCCGCGCGGCTTGAAGCCGTCACGACGCGGCGGGCGGCTGTCGCGGTCACCGCCGCGGTCGCCACCGTGGCCACCCGGACCGCCCGGGCCACCGCGACGCGGGCCACCCGGGCCGCCCGGACCACGCTTGTCGAAGCGCGGCTTGAACGGACGCGGGGCCGGGTTGGTGTCTTCACCCGGAGCCAGCGCACGCATCTGCAGTTGCTGGCCGGACACCCACACCTTCTGCAGGTGCGACAGCACGTCCGGCGGCATCTGTGCCGGCAGGTCCAGCAGCGAGAAGTCGTCGTGGATGTCGATGCGGCCGATGAAGCGGCTTTCCAGACCGGCTTCGTTGGCAATGGCGCCAACGATGTTGGCCGGCTTCACGCCGTGCTGGTGGCCGACCGAAATGCGGTAGGTCTCCATGCCCTGCTCCGGCGCACCACGTGGCGGAACCTCACGGCGCGGACGCTGCTCGAAGCCACCTTCGGCGTCGTCGCGGCGCGGGCCACGCTCGAAGCGCGGACCACGCTCGTTGCGGTCGAAGCGATCGCCACGCGGTGCGCGCTCTTCACGCGGGGCACGCACCGGCGGCTGCAGCAGGAACGGGGTGTCACCCTGCAGCATCTTGGCCAGCGCGGCAGCCACTTCAATGGCCGGCACGTTCTGCTCGTTCTCGAAACGCTCCAGCAGCTGGCGGTAGAAGTCCAGGCCACCGGCGCCGAGGGTTTCGCTGATGCGCGAGGTGAACTTGTTGATGCGGGTGTCGTTGACCGCTTCAACGCTCGGCAGCTGCATCTCTTCGATCGGCTGGCGGGTAGCGCGCTCGATCTGGCGCAGCATGCCCTTCTCGCGCGGGGTGGCGAACAGGATCGCCTCGCCGCTGCGGCCGGCACGACCGGTACGGCCGATGCGGTGCACGTAGCTTTCGGTGTCGTACGGGATGTCGTAGTTCAGCACGTGGCTGATGCGCTCCACGTCCAGGCCGCGGGCAGCCACGTCGGTGGCGACCAGGATGTCCAGCTTGCCTTCCTTCAGCATGGCGATGGTGCGCTCACGCTGGGCCTGCTGCATGTCACCGTTGATGGCGGCAGCGGCCAGGCCACGGGCCTGCAGCTTGCTGGCCAGTTCCTCGGTGCCGGCCTTGGTGCGCGCGAAGATGATCATCGCGTCGAACGGCTCGACTTCCAGGATGCGGGTCAGCGCGTCCAGCTTGTGCATGCCGCTCACCCACCAGTAACGCTGGCGGATGTTGGCCGAGGTGGTGGTCTTGGCCGCGATGGTCACTTCCACCGGGTCCTGCAGGTAGGTCTGCGCGATGCGGCGGATCTGCGGCGGCATGGTGGCCGAGAACAGGGCCACCTGGCGCTGCTCCGGCAGCTTCTTCAGCACGGCTTCGACGTCGTCGATGAAGCCCATGCGCAGCATTTCATCGGCTTCGTCCAGCACCAGCGTCTTCAGCTCTGACAGGTCCAGGGTGCTGCGGTCCAGGTGGTCGATCACGCGGCCGGGGGTACCGACCACGATGTGCACGCCGCGGCGCAGGGCCGACAGCTGCTGGCCGTACGGCTGGCCGCCGTACACCGGCAGCACGCGGAAGCCCGGGATCTTCGACGAATAGGACTGGAACGCCTCGGCAACCTGGATGGCCAGTTCGCGGGTCGGCGCCAGGATCAGGGCCTGCGGCTTGATCTGCTGCAGATCGATGTTGGACAGAACCGGCAGCGCGAACGCTGCGGTCTTGCCGGTGCCGGTCTGGGCCTGGCCCAGCACGTCGCGGCCTTCCAGCATCGCCGGGATGGTGGCGGCCTGGATCGGCGACGGGGTTTCGTAGCCGATGGCGGTGACCGCCTGCATCACGGGCTCGGACAGGCCGAGCTGCGCGAACTGCAGCGGCGCTTGGGAATCTTGGGACATGGGGAACTCCGAAGACACTGCCGTCTTCCTGGCAGTGCGATAAAAAAGGTGATGGTCCGCGCTTTGGGCGCCCTTCTTATCGCGTGCCCTGGCGCTGCTCGGTTGGAGGAGATTTCACTCGCTCAGAGCGGAATCATACCGCATTGATCCTGAACAAGGCGTACAGCTTGCCGTGCGCGTACCGTCATGCCCCAAGCTGGCGCACAATACGCGCCCTCTTCACCGGCCCGGCCGCTGGCTGCGCCCTTCCCCAGGAACCCCGCTCCATGCAGATTCTCGAATTCGACCTCGACGGTGACTACGTCGAACTCAAGCAGCTGCTCAAGCTGGCCGACCTGGTCACCAGTGGCGGCGAGGCCAAGATGGTCATCGGTGACGGCCAGGTGCGGGTCGACGGCGAAGTCGAACTGCGCAAGGCCTGCAAGATCCGCGCAGGCCAGGTGGTCGAGTTCGCCGACAGCCAGATCCGGGTGCTGGCCGCCGGCTGATCTGAACGGGCTGATCTGAACCGGTTCAGGCCATGCGCTGGGTCAGGTGCGAGGCGATCAGCTGCCTGAACGGTGCCACGCCTTGTGCCAGACGCAGGCCCGCCGCGCGCAGCAGCCGCGCCGGGCGGCGATCGTCGGTATACAGGCTGGCGATTGCATTGGTGGCCTCGTACAGCGGCCGCGACGCCAGCCGGTGACCCCGCTGGTAGCTGGCCAGCATGCCGGCGGCGGCAATGTCGCCGCCACGGCGCTGTTGCGCGACGATGCCCTGCGCCAGCCGCTGTGCGCTGGCCAGGCCCAGGTTGAAGCCATGCGCGGTGACCGGATGCATGCCCACCGCGGCATCGCCGATCAGCGCCGAACGCTCGCCGACGAAGCGATGCGCGTACACCCCCACCAGCGGATACGCCTGCGGCGTGGCCACCGGCTGCATCCGGCCCAGGCGGTGTTCGAAGTAGGCACCGATGGCCTCACCGAAGGCCACCTCATCCATCGCCAGCAGCTCTTCGATCTGCCGCGGTGGCAGCGTGATCACCGCCGATGCCTGGCCCTCGTTGAGCGGCAGCAGCGCCATGGTGCGGCCGTAGCCGAACCACTCCCACGCGGTGTGGTGATGGTCACGCTCGACCTGCATGCGGCACACCAGCATCGACTTGCCGAAGTCGCGCATCTGCGCGCCGATGCCGAGCATGCGGCGGGTTGCGGAGAAGCGGCTGTCAGCGGCGACCAGCAGGCGCGCATGAAGTTGGCTGCCGTCATCGAGTTTGACCACGTGGCCCTGCGCATCGGCCTGCACGCCCAGCACCTTGCGCCCGTCGAACAGCTCCAGGCCGTCTTGCCCCTGCACGGCATCCCATGCAGCGCGGCGGATCAGATGGTTGGGCACCAGCCAACCCAGCGGCTGACCGTCCACCTGGCTGCTGGCGAAGGTCAGCGCGAACGGCGAGCCGCCGTTCATCACCTTGGCATCGCGCAGTTCAGCGACTTCGGCCTGCGGCAGGCGCTGCCACAGCCCCAGCTGCTCCATGCTCTGCCGCGAGGCATGGGTCAGCGCGATCTCACGGCCATCGAAGGCGGCCTCGGCCAGGGCCTGGCGCGGTTGAACTTCGACCAGCCCGACCTGCAGGCCGCTACCGGCCAGCGCGCGCGCGAAACACAGCCCCGCCGGTCCGGCGCCGACCACCACCACGTCCATCCTGCGCATGCGCGCCTCCTGCCGTTGATTCAGTCCGCGCCAGCATAGCGCCGCGCACCTGACCGGCCTTGATCTGGATCAGGCCGGGATCACAACAACGCGAACACCAGCGCCAGGATCGACAGCAGCGACACTGCCCAGACCAGGCTGCGCACGTAGGGCACGCCCGCGGCATACAGCGGCAGGTAGACCACGCGCGCCCAGAAGTAGGCCTGCGCGGCCAGCGCCGTGGTGTCGTTGCCGCGCCCGGCCACGACCACTGCGATGGCGGCGGCAGCGAAGAACGGGAACGTCTCCAGGAAGTTGGCCTGCGCACGCTGCAGGCGCCCGGCCAGCGGGCTGAGTGGCCTGGCTTCGCCATCACGCGCCGAGGCATTCCACTTCATCCCGCGCTCGCGGGTGACCACGGTGGAGGTAGCGAAGATGTAGACAAAGCCCAGCAGCACCGACCAGGCCAGCATCGTCAGTTCAGTTGCCATCGATCATCTCCTCAGGGTGCCGACGCACGCAGGCTGTAACCGGCCAGGCGCCACACCTGGTCCTCGTCGAAACGGAACGAGACGAGCTCGCGTACCGGCTGCGCGCTGTTGGCGAAACGGGTCGGGAAGCTGACGTTGATGTACAGCCCCTCCGGCACCGCGGCACCGGCGCTGTACTTGACCCGGGTGATGGTCGGCTGGCCACGCCCGGCCAGCGCGCCCAGGCGCGTGCGCTCGGCAGTCAACTGGCTGACGAAGGCGGCCTTCGGTACTGCACGGCGCGCGACGGCCGAAGCGCCATCCCACAACTCGCCTGCGCGGTTGGCATCGACCAGCTGCGCCGCCTTCACTGCGGCCGCGCCCATTTCCGCATCCTGCTTCTGCACCTGCGCCTGCTGCGCGGCAGTCAACGCCGGAGCGCCGGCCGTGGCCGGTTTCGCAGCCGCCGGCGATGCCGGTGCGGGGCGCGCGGGTGCCGGTGCAGGCGTGGCCGGCGCGGGTGCCTGCGCCAATGCGGTCAGGGGCAGCAGGGACAGCAGCAGGAGCACGCGCTTCATGGACACCGCCGGTTCTCGGGAAAGAACCGCAGTCTACGCCAGCGCGGTGAGCTGTTCGTCAGCGCGCGTGGGCGCTGCCTTCCACCGCTGCGGCATCGGCCTGCGCGGCAGGCGTGCCGGCGTCTGCTGGCGCCTGTTCGGCCACCGGCGGCGGCTCCGACGGTGCCGGCGGCAGCGTTGCCACATCGATTTCCGACAGCGGGCTTTCTTCCGGGCACACCGCATCCGGGAAGCCGAAGCGCTGTTTCAACGCCTGGCCGCAGCTGTTGATCGATTCCAAGTCGGCGCCTTCGCGCTTGCACTGCTGGTCGAAGGCGATCAGGAACGCATCCTTGCGCTGCACGAAGTCATCGCCGCAGGCGCGCATCTGCTTGATCCGTTCCAGATCGTCCTGCACCGCGTTGGTGCCATCCAGACCGTACTGGCGTAGTTCGTCCGGCGTCAGCAGGCGCAGGCTGCGGTTGGGCACCGTCATCATCAGATCGGCCACGCCCACCGCCACGCCGTTGCGCTGCAGGTAGTCCTTTACGTTGTCGTAGACCTCGTGCAGCTCGCGGTTGAGCTCGGCGCGCGAAGTGGCCTTGGAACTGATGCGCATCATGCGGTGGATGCCGACCTTTCCCGACAGCAGCCGGTTGTCACCGGCGGCCAGCACGAACACGCAGGCGCTGTGGCAGATCGAGCCTTCGCGCACCCAGATGGTCCAGCCCGATTCACCGATGCTGTCACCGGCGACGATCGCCGATTCCACCTGGCCGCCGCTGGAGTCCAGATCGAGGATGCGTTTGTGGATCTTCTGCTCGTCAGCGACCACGGCCAACCGCCACATCATCTCGGCGAAGCCCGGATTGATCTTGCCGGCGTAGCGCACGCGCATCAGGCCTCGCTCGGCACACGGTGCCAGGGCCTGGGTGATCTGCTCGCGCTGCAGGCCTTCCAGTTCGACACCGTCGCCGGCATCACCGGCATATTCCGTGCTGCAGCTGACCCAGGCACGACCATTTTCCAACTGCGCCCGCGGCCACGGCCGATCCGCCTGGCTGCGCGGCGGTGCCGGCGGCGGTGGCGCGTCGGCGGCATTGATCGACACCATGTTCTCGCCATCGCTGGCCGGCGCCCGCGCCGCCTTGTCGGCAGCGGTCACATTGCCCGGATTCTCCAGCTGACTGCAGCCCGCCAGGGCCAGGCACAACAGGGGCAACCAGCGGAATTTGGCGGACATCGGGCAACCGGGATTCATGGGAGCAAGAGCCACAGTCTACCCGTCCAGGGCGCGCATTCAGCGCGTGGCACTGAACCCCTTCTGACCCTTGGGAAAAAAGCGTGCCGACCAACGGTCGGCACCCACCAACTGCAGCGACAAACTGTCAGAGGTGGGGCGGTGTGGGCTGACAGGACCGTTGGCGCCATGGATGGCGCCATCGAGCCCCCATGGACGGGTTTACGGCGTGTCCTGACAGCCCACACCGCCCCGCCATCCCACGGACTGCCAGCTTTTGATTGAGACGTTGACGTTGACGTTGCGGGTGCAGGGCTGCAAGCCCTGCCAGAACCCCCTCCAGCATCCATGTCCGAATCCGGCGAGTACCGCCGCCCGCACACGCCTAGACTGGCGCCATGGACACCGCCCTCGCCCTCGACACCGCCGCCTGCGACCGCGCCCGCCTGGCCCGCGACGCACGCTTCGACGGCGTGTTCTTCACCGCCGTGCGCAGCACCGGCATCTATTGCCGCCCCGTGTGCCCGGCACCGCCGCCGAAGCCGCGCAACATCACCTACTACCCGACCGCGGCCGCGGCTGCGGCAGCCGGTTACCGCCCGTGCCTGCGCTGCCGCCCCGAGCTGGCACCGCAGGCGCAGCAAGCATTGGCCGGGCAGACCGTGCAGCGCGCACTGGCCCTGATCCATGGCGGCTTCCTGCAGGAGCAGCCGGTAGCCGACCTCGCAGAGAAGATCGGACTCAGCGCGCGCCAGCTGCAGCGCCTGTTCGTCGAACATCTGGGCGCAACGCCAGGGCAGATCCACGCCACCCATCGCCTGCTGCTGGCCAAGCAGCTGCTGACCGAGACCACGCTGCCGGTGACCGACGTCGCGCTGGCCGCCGGCTACAACAGCCTGCGCCGTTTCAATACGGCCTTCCTGCAGGGCTGCGGCATGACACCGACAGCACTGCGTCGCCAGCACCAGCCGCTGGCCGCCGACGATGGCTGCCTGGTACTGCGTCTGGCATACCGGCCACCACTGGATTTCCCGCGCATGCTGGCCTTCCTGCGCAAGCGCAGCCTGCCCGGCATCGAGCTGATCGGCGAAGACAGCTACCAGCGCGTGCTCGGCACACCCGAGCGCCCCACCCTGCTGCGCGTCACTGCCGACCCCAAGCGCCCGGAACTGCGCCTGCAGCTGGGCGCGGTCGATCCGCGCCTGATCCCGGACATCGTGCGCCGCGTACGTCGCGTGTTCGATCTGGACGCCGACCTGCAGCAGGTACACGCCGCGCTCGGCGAAGAGCCGCTGCTGGCGCGCGGCATTGCCGAGCGTCCCGGGCTGCGCGTACCGGGCGGCTGGGATGGCTTCGAAGTGGGCGTGCGCGCGGTGCTCGGCCAACAGGTCAGCGTGGCCGCGGCCACCACCTTCGCGCGGCGGCTGGTGGATGCCTATGGCGCGCACCTGCCGGGCATGCCGCCGGAGTTCGATCGCCAGTTCCCGGCGCCCGAGGTACTGGCCGAGGCGCCACTGGAATCAATCGGCCTGCCGCGCAGCCGCGCCGCCACCGTGCGTGCGCTTGCCGCCGCCTGTGCCAGTGGCGCGCTCGACTTCGGCCCGGGCCAGGCGCTGGAAGAGTTCGTTTCCCGCTGCGTGGCACTACCCGGCATCGGTCCGTGGACCGCGCAGTACATCGCCTTGCGCGGGCTCGGCCAGCCCGATGCTTTCCCCGCCGGCGACCTGGTACTGCAGCAGGTGCTCGGCCACGCGCAGGGCCAGCGCCTGAGCGAACGCGCGACCGAAGCGCGCTCGCAACCGTGGCGCCCCTGGCGTGCCTATGCCGTGCTGCACCTGTGGCACCTGTCCGGCACTTTCGTTGGAGAACCGACATGACCTTGTTGTTCGACCGTTTCGACAGCCCGATCGGCGTGCTGACCATCGCCGGTGACGAGCGTGGCCTGTCCCACGTGCTGTTCCCGGAAAACCGCCACCCGGCACGCGGCCGCGACGACTGGCACTACGCGCCGGATGCGCTGCCGGAAGCACGCGAGCAGCTGCTGCAGTTCCTGCACGGCGAACGCAGCAGCTTTGACCTGGAGCTTGCGCCACGCGGCACGCCGTTCCAGCTGCGCGTGTGGCAGGCGCTGGCTCTGATCCCGTTCGGCCAGACCTGGAGCTACCTGCAGCTGGCGCAGCACCTGGGCCAGCCCAGTGCGACCCGCGCCGTCGGCGCTGCCAATGGGCGCAATCCGCTGCCGATCATCCTGCCCTGCCATCGTGTAATCGGCAGCAACGGGGCACTGACCGGCTTCGGTGGCGGCCTGGAAACCAAGGCCGCACTGCTGCGACTGGAACAACGCCAGGCACCGCTGTTCGCCTGAGAGGGCTGGCCGGGCTGCGCCCGGCACCCGCCGTAACCTGGTAGGTGTCGACCTTGGTCGACACGGTAGATCCACGCCATGCGTGGATGGAAGCATCGGGAACATGTCTGGAGAAAAGCCCCCTTCTTGTTGAAGGGGGCGCGCCGACAGGCGCGGGGATAAGGAAATGCGCGGACACGGCGCGCGATAGCGCGCCGTGTCTTGGGCGCGTCATTGCACCGGATTATCATGCGCGGATGACTTCCGTACGCCTGACCTGCGCGCTGGCGCTGCTGCTGCCATTGGCCGCCTGCACCACCGCGCCCGCCCCTTCCGCCTCCGTTCCCACTTCCGTCGCTGCGGCTGCGCCGCCGAAGCTGCTGCTGATCTCCATCGACGGCCTGCGCGCCGATGCGCTGGACCGCGGCCTGACCCCGAACCTGCAGCGCCTGATCGACGGCGGCGTGCGTGCACGCTGGATGACCCCGTCCTATCCGTCGCTGACCTTCCCCAACCACTACACCATCGTCACCGGCCTGCGCCCGGACCACCACGGCATCGTCAACAACAGCATGGACGATGAAGCCCTAGGCCGGTTCGAGCTGAGCAACCGTGAGGCGGTCACCACCAGCGGCTGGTGGGGCGGCGAACCGATCTGGGTCGGCGCCGAGAACGCCGGGGTGCGTTCGGCCACCACCTCGTGGCCGGGCAGTGAATCGGAAATCCGTGGTGTGCGCCCAAGCCAATGGCGCGTGTACGACGGCAAGGAACCGCTGGAACAACGCGCGGGCACCGTGCTGGACTGGCTTGCACAGACCGATGCCGACGCACCGCAACTGACCACGCTGTACATGGAGCACGTGGACAAGGCCGGCCACAACTACGGCCCCGAATCGAAGCAGTACGCCGACGCCATCGTGCGCGCCGACCAGATCGTCGGCCAGGTGCTCGATGGACTGCAGCAGCACGGCCTGGCCGCGACCACCAACGTGATCGTGGTCTCCGACCATGGCATGGCCAGCGTCCCGGTCGGCCAAGTGATCTCTACCGAATCAATGGTCGACCCGGCCATCGCACGCAACGTCAGCCAGGGCCAGTCGGTGGGTTTTGCGCCGTTGGCCGGTCACGAAGCCGCAGCCGAGCGCGCCCTGCTCGGTCGTCACGCGCACTACGAGTGCTGGAAGAAAGAGAACCTGCCGCCGCGCCTGCACTACGGCACCCACCCGCGCATTCCCGCCATTGTCTGCATGATGGATGAAGGCTGGGATGCCCTGCACCAGGAGAAGATCGCCAAGCGAGACCATCAGGATCGTGGCTCGCATGGCTACGACAATGCCCTGCCCTCCATGCGCGCGGTATTCGTGGCCAGCGGCCCGTCGTTCCGCCAGGGCCTGGTGATCGATGGCTTCGACAATGTCGACGTCTACCCGCTGCTGGCCGACCTGCTGCAGGTGCCGGCTGCACCGAACGACGGCAATCCGGAAACGCTGAAGAAAACCCTGCGCTGATCCGGTTGTAGAGCCGAGCCCACGCTCGGCTCGCCGGACAGGCACAAAAAAACGCGGCGCCAGGCACCGCGTTTTTCGTTGATCCGGTCTGGGCCGGATCAGGCCTTGGCGACGGCCTTCTTCGCCACAGCCTTCTTCGCCGGAGCCTTGGCCACGGTCTTCTTGGCAACCGGAGCGGCGGCGCCTACGGCGACCTTGCTCGCGGTGTGCGAACGGGCGTTGCCGTAGCTGGCGTTGTAGCGCTTGCCCTTGGCGGTCTTGCGGTCACCCTTACCCATGTCTTCAACTCCTCAAATGTGAAATCTGGTTACCCCGTACTGACACGGGTTCGGCGGGGCCGCCTTGCTGGGCGCCCCCGCGCACGATCGAAAATCCTATCACGGAGCGCCTAGTGCGCGCAGCTGGCGTCGTGCACGTGACCGTGGTTGAGGCGCAGGTTGACCAGATGGGCGACCCCCACCAGCAGGCCGCCGATGGTCATCACCACCGCGTGTGGCACCGCATTGTGGTGCAGCGGGTCGTACAGCACGCCGGCCCACAACGCGACCAGGCCGGGAATCAGGAAGCCCAGCGCACGCAGCGCACCGTGCCGGCGGTAGCCCCAGACCAGGCTGAACAATCCGAGCAGGGTGACGAACACCACCAGCGCCTGTTCCACCCCATCGCTCAGCCAGAACGACAGGCCCAGCGACGGCGCCGCGGCCAGCAGCACGGGGATCACCGCGCAGTGCACCGCGCACAGCATCGAACCGGTGGCGCCGAAACGGTCTAGCAGGTGGCGCAGGCGTGAGGACAGGGACATGACTTCCAGCAGGGTCGGCGAATCGTTATGGAATAATATAACATCTGTTCCCGACCCGCACGGTTTCCCTCCCCCTGTCCCGCTGACGGGATACGTGCGCCCAGCGATTGATACACTGTAACAAAGGACCCGCTCCATGCCCGCCCACACCCCGCGGTTGAAGCCGCATTCCCTCGCTCTGGCCCTCGCCGCCCTGCTGCCTTCGGTTGCCTTTGCCGCCGGCGATGACAGCGCTCAGCGTGACCGCCACCTGACTGAACTGTCGTCGGTGCAGGTCACCGCGTCGCCACTGCAGGGCGATGCCGAATCGCTGGCGCGCCCGGTGGAGGTACTGGCCGGCGAACGCCTGGACGAGCAGAAGGCCGGCACCCTCGGCGATACCGTGGCCAAGCTGCCGGGCGTGCAGAGCACGTTCTTCGGCCCTGGCGTCGGCCGCCCGATCATCCGCGGCCAGGAAGGCCCGCGCGTGGCCGTGCTGTCCAACGGCATGGGCAACATGGATGCGTCCACGGTCAGTGCCGACCATGCCACCAGCATCGAGCCGTTCCTGGCCGACCAGATCGAAGTGCTGAAGGGCCCGGCCACGCTGCTGTTCGGCAGCGGCGCCATCGGTGGCGCGGTCAATGTGGTCGATGGGCGCATCGCGCGCGAACTGCCGGAGCGCCCGCTCAGCGGCCGCGCCGAGCTGCGCGGCAATTCGGTGAACAACGAACGCAGCGGCATGTTCCGCCTCGATGGCGTCAGCGGCAATGTCGTGCTGCATGTGGACGGCCTGGTGCGCAATGGCGACGACTACCGCATTCCCGGCTATGCAGTGATCGACAGCTTGGAAGACCACCACGACGATCACGACCATGAGCACGCGGGCGAGGAAGGCGAAGAGCCGCGCCGCGGCCGCCTCGACAACAGCTCGATCCGCACCCGCGCCGGCGGCGTCGGCGCGACCTGGCTGGGCGACGGCGGCTACTTCGGCGTATCGGCCAGCACCTACCGCACCAACTACGGCATTCCCAATGGCGCGCACGTGCATGCCGATGGCGATGATCATGGCCATGACCATGACCACGGCCACGACCATGGCGATGAAGAGGAAGGCGGCGACGAGCATGACGTGCGCATCGACATGGTGCAGAACCGCTTCGAGACCAAGGCCGGCATCTACAACCCGGTCTCGTTCCTGAAGAACATCAATGCACGCGTGGCCTACACCGACTACGAACACGTGGAGCTGGAAGCCGGCACGCCGTCCACCCGCTTCACCAACCGTGGCATCGAGGCGCGACTGGAAGCCGTGCAGCAGCAGATCGGCGGCTGGGACGGCGCCTTCGGCCTGCAGTTCGGCAACAGTGATTTCGGCGCCAAGGGCGAAGAGGCGTTCGTACCGGATACCGGCACGAAGAACATCGGCCTGTTCGTGCTGCAGGAAAAGCAGTTCGGCCCGTTCAAGCTGGAACTGGGCGGCCGCCACGACCAGGTCAAGCTGGACCCGACCGGTGACTACCGCCGCCGCACGTTCGGTGCCACCAACCTGTCTGCGGCCGGCATCTGGAAGCTCAACGATGCCGTTGACCTGCGCATCGGCGTGGACAGCTCCGAGCGTGCACCGACCAACGAAGAGCTGTATGCCGCCGGCGCACACATCGCCACCCGCTCGCTGGAAATCGGTGACGCCAACCTGAAGACCGAGCGCGGCCAGCGCGTGGAACTGGGCATCCACACCCACAGCGAACGCCTGGACTTCTCGGCGTCGGTCTACCAGACCAAATTCAAGGACTTCATCTACCTGGCCGACACCGGCATCACCGAGGGTCTGCCGGTCCGCGCCTGGACGCAACAGGATGCGGTGTTCCGCGGTGCCGAAGCCGAAGCGCTGGTGCATCTGTTCGAAGGCGGCGCCGGTGACTGGGACCTGCGCGTGTTCGGCGACTACGTGAAGGCCAAGCTGGATGGCAGCGGCAGCCGCAACCTGGACATCGCCGTGCCGCATGGCGACCACAACCACAACTACTCGGTGGAGCTGGCCAACACCGGCTACCTGCCGCGCATCGCCCCGGCCCGCGTCGGCGCCGACCTGCGCTGGTCGAAGGACGGCTGGCGCGCCTCGGTCGGTGCGGTCCGCTACAGCCGCCAGAAGGATGTCGCCCAGAACGAAGCGCCGAGCGACGGCTACACCCTGGTCGACGCGCATCTGGCCTACCGCTGGGATCGCAACGCGAGCAACAGCTACGAGGTGTTCCTGGATGGCAGCAACCTGACCAACCGCGAAGTGCGTCCGCATACCTCGCTGCTGCGTGATTACTCGCCGCTGCCGGGCCGTGGTGTCGCATTCGGCATCCGCGCGTTCTTCTGATCGCGTAGTGGAGTCGGATCCCATTCCAGAGGAATGGGTTCTGACCCCAGCCTCAGCCCACGCATGGCGTGGATCCAAGGCAAGCAGATCCGATGGGGGCCTTCTGGCCCCCATCTCTTTGTGCAGCATCCATCACGCATTCGTCACAAAGATGTGCGTACCACAACAAGCGGACAATCCCGTCACTCAAAGTCTCGCCAATCGGACACTTTTGTCCGAAAATAATTCCATGACTGCCCAACGTGCCGATGCTGCTGCCCGCCGTGCCCTCATCCTCGACGCCGCCGATCATGTGTTCGGCCAACACGGTGTCACCGCCCCGCTGGATCTGGTGGTCGAACGCGCCCAGGTGGGCCGCGCCACCCTGTACCGCAACTTCCCCGACCGCACCGCGCTGATCCAGGCACTGCTGCAACGTACGGTCGACCGTATCCGGCGCCAGGTCGAGCAGCTCGGCGACCGCGACGATGCCCTGTTCGAAGTGTTCGAGGGTATGGCCCAGCGCATCATCGATTCGCCGGCACTGGCCGATTACTGGCGTGCAGTCGATTCGGACGTGCCGGCCATGCGCACCGCGCGCGAGACCGTGCGCGATCTGCTGGAAGCACCGATCGCCCGTGCCAAGGCCGCCGGCCTGTGCCGGGCCGACCTGGAGAAGACGGATATTTCACTGATCTCGGGCATGCTGGGCGCGGCCCTGCGCGGCAAGACCCGCGACGAGCGCGCCCACCTGGCCGGGCGTGCCCTGCAGCTGCTGCGCGGGGGTCTCCAGGGAGCAACCCGCGAGGCCCGCTGATGGTCCAGCCGTATCTGAAGCCGGTTCCGGATTGGGAGGAGCACGAGAAGCCGACCATGCCCGGTTCGGCGTCGATGCCCTGGCACCCACCGTATCGACGCGTGGCCTATGCACTGGTGTCGCTGCTGGTGGCGATCACCGGTGGCCTTGGCAATGCACTGGTCACCGCCAACCTGCCCTTCCTGCAGGGCCAGCTGGCACTGACGCCGACCCAGGGCAGCTGGCTGGTGGCGGCCTATGCAATGGTCAACGTCACGGCCAACCTGCTGGCCTTCAAGTTCCGCCAGCAGTACGGCATCCGCCTGTTCGCCGAGATCGGCCTGGGCCTGTACGCAGCACTGGCGGTGCTGCACCTGTTCGTTGGCAGCTTCGAGACCACGATGCTGACCCGTGCCGCCAGCGGCTTCGCTGGCGCCGCCTGTTCGACACTGGGCACGCTGTACATGCTGCAGGCGCTGCCACGACGGTTCACCGGCAATCTGCTGGTGGTTGGCGTGGGCCTCTCGCAGCTGGCGGTGCCGATCGCCTGGATCGTCTCGCCGGGCCTGGTCGATACCGGCCAGTGGCACCAGCTCTACTCGTTTGAAGCCGGGCTGGCCCTGTGCGCGTTCGCGGCAGTGGTGGTGCTGAAGCTGCCGCCCGGCATCCAGGTGAAAGCCTTCGAGCCACTGGACTTCCTCACCTTCGCCCTGCTTGCGCCGGCTGTCGCGCTGCTGGTGATCGTACTGGCGCAGGGCTACACCCGCTGGTGGCTCAACACGCCATGGCTGGGCTGGGCGCTGGTCGCCTCGATCGTGCTCTCCACCACTGCCTTCATCATCGAACACTACCGGCGCAATCCGCTGCTGCAGATCCGCTGGCTGTCGAAGCTGCCGGTGCTGCACTTCATCGTCGGCGCGTTCCTGATCCGCTTCCTGACCACCGAGCAGTCCTATGGCGTGGTCAACCTGATGCGCACGCTGGGCATGGGCCCGGACCAGATGCGCCCGCTGTTCGTGGTGATCCTCGCGGGCGTGGTCACCGGCATCGCCGGTGCCTCGCTGACCTTCGGCCCAAAGCGGCTGATCGCGCAGCTGCTGATGGCGATCCTGCTGCTCGGCGCTGCCGCCTTCTTCGATCAGCACCGCACCAGCATGGATCGACCGCACGATTTCTATGTCAGCCAGTTCCTGGCCTCGGTCGGTGCCGGCATGTTCATGGGCCCGTTGATCATGCTCGGCATTTCCGCGGCGCTGAAGCAGGGTGTGGACCACATGATCACCTTCCTGGTGACGCTGTCGATCACACAGACGCTGGGCGGCCTGGCCGGCTCGGCGGTGCTGGGTACCTTCCAGCTGCACCGCGAGCAGCTGTACTCCAGCGCGTTGACCAGCCAGCTCGACCCGGCCGACCCGGTGGTGGCACAACGCCTGCGCCTCCAGCAGCAGCTGTACAGCGCACAGATCACCGACCCGGTGCTGCGCAGTGCGCAGGGCAGCGCGCAGCTGGCGCAGACCGCCCGCCGCGAAGCCAACGTGCGTGGCTTCAATGACGTGTTCACGCTGAGCGGATGGCTGGCGATCGGCTTCCTGTGCTGGTTGCTGCTGCTGTCGCTGCGCACCGCCGTGCTCAAGCAATGGCGCAAGCGCCACCCCACTTCCCCCGCTGCGGCCACGCCGGCCGCGCTCCGCTGAGTCCTCCACATGCCCCCCGTCCCGCCCCGACCCGACGACACCGACAACGTGACCCCACCGCCACCGACCGACGCGGCGCCTGCACCCACGCCCGTTGAACCGGCGGTCGCGCCGAAGTACCTCAAGCCCAGCGCGCGCAGCGTGGTGGTGATGGTGGTGGTGGCCTTGCTGGGCATTGCGCTGATCCTGCGCGCCTGGCACCTGTGGCCGTTCACCAGCAGCGTGATGGTGACCGACAACGCCTATGTGCGCGGGCAGATCACGGTGATGGCGCCACAGGTGAACGGCTACGTGACCGAAGTGCTGGTGAAGGACTTCCAGCACGTAAGGGAGGGCGAGCCGCTGCTGCGCATCGATGACCGCATCTACACGCAGCGTGTCGCCCAGGCGCAGGCAACGCTGGACAGCGCACGTGCGGCACTGGCCAACTCGGACCAGTCGCAGGCACAGAATCGTGCGCAGATCGCTTCGGCGCACGCCACGCTGTCGGCCGGCCAGGCCGAGCTGCAGCGTTCGCGCAATGAATTGAAACGCTACGAGGAACTGGCTGCGCAGCAACTGGTGTCGGTCAACGACCGCGACAAGTTCCGCACCACCCAGGCCTCGGCACAGGCCAGCGTGCAGCAGTCGCAGGCGCAGATCCGCATCGCCGAGGAAACGCTGGTGTCGACCCAGGTGGCGCGCAAGAGCCTGGAGGCCCAGGTGGAAAGTGCACAGGCACAACTGGAACTGGCGCGCATCGACCTGGCCAACACGGTGATCCACGCACCGCGCGACGGCCAGATCAGCGAAGCCAGCGTGCGCGTGGGCCAGTACGTCGCCGCCGGTTCGCAGCTGCTGTTCCTGGTACCTGACACGCTATGGGTGGTGGCCAACTACAAGGAAGGCCAGACCTGGGGCATGGCGATCGGTCAGCCGGCCACGTTCTCGGTGGACGCGTTCCAGGGCCAGGTGCTGCGCGGCCGCGTGCAGGAGATCGCACCCGCCACAGGTTCGGAGTTCAGCGTGCTGCGCCCGGACAATGCCAGCGGCAACTTCACCAAGGTGGTGCAACGGCTGCCGGTGCGGATATCGATCAATGAAGGTCAGACGCTGGCCGCGCAGCTGCGGCCCGGCATGTCGGTGATCGTCCGGGTGGATACCCGGTCCAAGCCGATGGACTAGGGTGCAGGCTGCTGACTGCCTTCACCCCATTGATCCGCTACCGTTGCGGATCTGGATCAGGATCGCTGGAAGACGATGAAATTCACGACACTGGCCAGGCGGGCGGCCAAGGACATGCTGGAAGCGGAAGATCTGATCGCCTTCGTGCAGGAGCACGGCGCCGAAGGTGGCGAGGAGATTGAGCGACTGCGGATACTGCACGGTTGGCCGGATGATGGCCTGCTGGGCGATGGTAGCCGGGTCGTACCGTTCGGCGGCTGGGCCAAGGCCTGCACCGCCTGGGGACGCCAGGGCGTGGAAGGCCTGCGCGATATGCTGGGTGACCCCCAGCTGGCAGTGTTCGCGCTCGGCACACTGGCCGATGTGAGTGGACCCGCCGCCATTGCCATCCTGCTGGACTTTGCCGAACGCGCTGACTGGTCGCGTGCGGGCACACCGCGTGATCTGCCCTGCCAGGCGCTTTACTGCCTCAATACCGCGCTTTCGGGGAAGACCGGCGTTGAGGTTACACCCGGCATGCAGGCGTCGATGCTGCGTATCGCCAAGCTCATCTGGGACACCAGGGTGCCCAATGTGCATTTCCTGGCGCAGGCACTGTATTTCGTGCGCCGTGCCGACCCGGTACCAGCGCTCGCCTGGGTCGAGCAGTTGCGGGTGGACGACCCTGTGCTGGTCGACGCACAGCGCAGCGTCCTGAAGCGTCTGAAAGAGCACGCCGCCCGGGACTGAGCGAGCGGCCCAGTCCGGGTACGCGCCGCGACTCAGCCCGCGCAGCGCGCGCAGAGGCCGTGCACTTCCAGGGTCTGCGCCTGCGGCTGGAAGCCCAGCTCCTTGGCACGCTTCTCCAGCTGGGTGACGATCTCGCGGTCTTCCAGCTCCACCGCGCTGTGGCAGCTGTTGCAGATCAGGAACGGCACCGAGTGCGCGGCACTGCTGGGATGGTGGCAGGCCACGAAGGCATTGACCGATTCCAGCTTGTGCACGAAGCCATTGGCCATCAGGAAGTCCAGCGCACGGTAAACGGTGGGCGGGGCATCAGCGCCCACGCCCTTGCCGTTGCGCACCCATTCCAGCAGTTCATAGGCCTTGACCGGCTTGCCGGCCTCGGCGATCAGCTTCAGCACATTGGCGCGGATCGGGGTCAGGCGCAGCCCGCGTTCGCGCGAGACGCGCTCGACCACCGCCACGAAATCCGACGCGTCGTGGACGTGGTGGTGCGGGGCGGTGCAGGCAGTGGCGGTCTTGGCGGGCATGCGTGTTCTCCGGTTCGGGCCTGGCAAGGATGCCTCAGGCCGTTGCTACCTTGGTGATGGCCACATCAATGCGTTTCAAGGCCTGCTCGCGGCCGGCCAGGTACACGGTATGGGAAATGTCAGGACTGACCTGGGTGCCGGTGATGGCCACGCGCAACGGCTGGGCGACCTTGCCCATGCCGATCTCCAGCGCGGCGGCCGCATCGTGCAGGGCCACGCCCACCGATTCGGCGGTCCACTCCGGCAGCGCCGCCAGCAGCTCGCGGGCCTTGCCCAGCGCCACTTCGGCACCGGCCTTGAAGTGCTTGGCCACCGCCGCTTCGTCGTACTCGGTCAGCGGCTGGTACCAGACCATGGCCTTCTCGGCCATTTCCTTCAGGGTCTGCACGCGTTCACGCAGGGCGATCACCACGTCCTCCGGGGCGGGGCCGGCGGCCACGTCCAGGCCCAGCTTCTGCAGCTGGTAGACCAGGTGCGGCACGATCGCGGCCACGTCCTCGGTCTTCAGGAAGTGCTGGTTGACCCAGCCCAGCTTGGCCATGTCCAGGCGCGAGGCCTTGGAGTTGCAGTCCTTCACGTCGAACAGGTCGATCAGCTCCTGGCGGCTGAACAGCTCCTGGTCACCGTGCGACCAGCCCAGGCGGGCCAGGTAGCTCAGCAGCGCGTCCGGCAGGTAGCCGGCGTCCTTGTACTGCATCACGTCGGCCGCGCCGGTGCGCTTGGACAGCTTGGCGCCCTGCTCGTCGAGGATCATCGGCATGTGGCCGAACTTCGGCACCGGCGCGCCGATGCCTTCGTACAGGTTGATCTGGCGCGGGGTGTTGTTGATGTGGTCATCGCCGCGGATGACCTCGGTGATGCCCATGTCCCAGTCGTCCACCACCACCGCGAAGTTGTAGGTGGGGTAGCCGTCCGGGCGGAAGATGACCATGTCATCCAGCTCGCTGTTGGCGATCTCGATGCGGCCCTTGATCAGGTCGTCGAACACCACCGTGCCTTCCAGCGGGTTCTTGAAGCGGATGACACGGTTCGGGTCATCCTTGCGCGGCAGGCCCAGCTCGCGCGCAGCGCCGTTGTAGCGCGGCTTCTCCTGCTTGGCCATGGCGGCCTCGCGCATCGCGTCCAGCTCTTCGCGGGTCTCATAGGCGTAGTACGCCTTGCCGTCGGCCACCAGCTGCTCGGCCACTTCCAGGTAACGGGCGACGCGGTCGGTCTGGTAGATCGGGCCTTCGTCATAGTCCAGGCCCAGCCACTCCATCGCCTCCAGGATCGCGTCGATCGCGCCCTGGGTGCTGCGTTCACGGTCGGTGTCCTCGATGCGCAGCACGAACTCGCCGCCACGGTGGCGGGCTTCCAGCCAGCAGTACAGCGCGGTGCGGGCACCGCCGATGTGCAGATAACCGGTGGGGCTGGGGGCGAAGCGGGTGCGGCAGGTCATGGACGGCTCGAGGAACGGGAATCCCCCGATTTTACCAGCCCGCCGCCCCCGACGGAAAAAGGGGACGGAGGGGATTAAGTCGCGATTGCCCAGCTCCTAGGGCTGCGACCGGGAAACGGAGGGGAGAAACGACTTAATCCCCTCCGTCCCCTTTTACGGTTCTGCCTTGCGCGGGAAGGACTGCTCGCGCATTGCGGCGTTGTAGGCGAACGAGGCGACGATGGCTGCGGCCTGCTTCAGGTCTTCCGGTTCGGCGTGGTCCCAGGTGTCCAGGTGGCTGTGGTGGACGTTGGTGAAGTAGTCCAGCCGGTCCTGGATGAACTGGAAGCCCGGCAGGCCGATGCGGTCGAAGCTGATGTGGTCGGTGCTGCCGGTGTTGCGGGTGGCCACGGTGGTGGCGCCGACGTCATGGAACGGGGCCAGCCAGGCTTCGAAGATCGGCATCGCCGCCAGGTTTTCCTGTGCATAGATGCCACGGAAGCGGCCCGAGCCGTTGTCCATGTTGAAGTAGACCTGGAACTTGCCGTAGTCGCGGGTCTTCTGCAGCGCGCCGGTCGGCTCGCGCAGCGAGGCCGGCAGCGCCTTCTGCGCCGGGTCGGTGGGTACCGGGAAACGGCCGAAGTGCTTGGCCACATAGGCCTGCGAGCCGATCAGGCCCTGCTCCTCGCCGCTCCACAGCGCCACCCGGATGGTGCGCTTGGGCTTGGCGCCGGTGGCCTTGAGGATGCGCATCGCTTCCATCATCACCGCCACGCCGGCCGCGTTGTCGGCCGCACCGGTACCGCTGTGCCAGGAATCCAGGTGCGCGCCGATCATCACCACTTCATCGGGCCTGCTGCTGCCACGGATCTCGGCCAGCGTGTTGTAACCCGGCTGGTCGGCCTCGTCGGTGAAGCGCGCAGCCACATCCACGCGCAGGCGCACTGTCTGCTTGGCCTCCAGCGCGCGCACCAGCGGATTGAAGTGCTCGCTGATCATCGCCAGTTCGGGAATGCCCACCGACTCACCGGCCTTGCGCGAGCCGCCGCCGGCAACGCGGATGATGCCGTTGTCCCAGCTGCTGATGCTGATCGAGGCCAGCGCGCCTTCTTCAACGAAGAACGCATTGACCTTGGTCGCCAGCTGCTGGCGTTCCTGGTATTCCTTGACCCGCTTCGCACGCTCGGCGGTGGCGTCCTTGTCCTTGGGCAGGGTGAACTCCTGCAGGCCCTCCAGCGAGGTAGCGTCGTGGCGGTGCGAATCCGCCTCGGTGCCGCGCTTGTACTCGCGCGCCTCGCCCAGCAGCAGGATCTTGCCGCGCAGCTTGCCGCGGTACTTCTCGATGTCCTCGGGCTTCTTGATCTCGACCTGCACCAGTTCGCCTTCAACCGGTCCCTTGGTGCCCGGCGTCCACGCCTTCGGCAGTGCATGCAGCGGCTGTACACGGTCCCCCAGCATCTCCACGCTGGCCGAGGTGAACTCCCAGCCGCGCCCGAAGTCGTCGAAGGCTTCGTCGTGGACGTTGTCCAGCTTCCATTCGTTGAACTTGCCGCGGGTCCACGCATTGGCGCGGCCCATCGCCGGCGAGTTGGTCAGTCGCGGGCCGATGCGTTCGGTGAGGTAGCTGAAGGTGTCCATCACCTGCGAACGGTGGAAGGCCTCCTGGCGGATGCGGCTGACCATGTCCAGGTCCACCGGCTCGCGCTGCTGCGCGCCTGCATTGCCACCCATCGCCAGCGCTGCGGCCAGCATGCCCCACTTCAACACATCGCACCCCTGCCCTTCGGCTCGATCATCAACCCATCGAGTCTAGCCAGCAGGGGCGCGCCGATACCGTCCCATCGGTCATGGACAGCGACAGTAGATCCACGCCATGCGTGGATGAACAACCGAATCATCCACTCCATCCCAGCCACAACTGCGCCCGCTCGGGCAGCAGCAGCAACCAGTGCCGCCGGTCGATGCTGCTGCAGCCGTACACCGCCGCGTGTGCCGGCCAGCCATCCGGAAGGCCGCCGATACCGATCTCGGCCAGCGCCTCCGCCCCGGCCTTCCATGGCCGGTAGCGCGGCACCCGGCCTGCCAGCGCGCCGCGTCCCTGCCGCGCGCCCTGCAGCCAGCGCAATCCCTGCCCCCGCAATCCCTCGCAGGTCACCGCCGCCAGCTGGAAGCGGACCAGGCCGGGGGCGATCCGTGCCCCCGGCAGGGCCGCCAGCACGCCATGTGCCTGCAGCAGTGCATCCACTTCCAGCAGGGCCGGAATCCCCTGCCGTGCCCGTTGCCGCAATCCCTGGCGCCAGCCCATGGCGTACTCCTTACTTCAGTTCCGCGCCAAGCGCGTACCAGTCCACCCGGCGGGTCACCCACATCGCCAGCGCCAGGATCACGAACAGCAGCAGCGAACCCATCAGCAGCGCGTTGTTCTCCGACACCAGCAGGCCATACAGCGCGCCATACAACACGGTCAGCAGCGCAGCGAAGCCGAGGCCGCGCTTCCAGTGGCCCAGCACGTTGGCCAGGTACACCGCCTGCAGGCCGATACAGGCCACCGCCGAAACCAGGTAGGCCTTCCAGAACGCGATGTGCTCGGACAGGCTGATCAGCAGCAGGAAGAAGATCGCCAGCGCCAGGCCCACCATGAGGTACTGCAGCGGGTGGATGCGCAGTGACCTGATCAGCTCGAACAGGATGAAGCCGACGAAGGTGAGCAGCACGAACAGCACGCCGTATTTCGAGGCACGGTCGGCCTGGGTGTAGGCATCGACCGGATCAACCAGCGACACCGTCACCGCCTGCGACTCGACCGCACCATCATTGCGCAGCTGTCGCTGTGCATCGGAGGCCAGCGAAGACACCGCCCAGCGCGCATCGAAGCCCTGTGCGTCGACGCGACGCTCGTTGGGCAGGAACGCACCGCTGAATGACGGATGCGGCCAGCTCGAACGCAGTGCGATCTTGGTGTCATCGCCCACCGGCACCACCGACAGCATGCGGCTGCCATCCAGGCGCAGCTCGAGTTCGACGGTGCTGGCAGCCAGCGTGCCGCCATGGTCTTCGGCGAATCCTGCCACCGGTGCATGCAGACCGCGACCCACCTCGCTGGCCGCACCAACCCCCGGCAGCAGGCGCAGCTGCTTGCCATCCACGCGCAGGTTCGGCGTACCGACCAGGCCACGCACATCGGAAATGCCCACCGCCACATACGGCTGGCCATAGCTGCGGCCGGCCTTCACCGGATAGTCGTCTGCAGCGAACGTCGCCTTCATCTGGCCGTTCCAGCTGTATACCGGCACCTTGAACAGGCCGACCTCACGCTGGCTTG
This sequence comes from Stenotrophomonas sp. GD04054, assembly GCF_029836955.1. Lineage (NCBI taxonomy): Bacteria > Pseudomonadati > Pseudomonadota > Gammaproteobacteria > Lysobacterales > Lysobacteraceae > Stenotrophomonas > Stenotrophomonas sp. GD04054. The sequence continues at coordinate 34,154 of NZ_JAOECR010000045.1, forward strand.
GCAGCATCTCGCCGCCCACCTCCAGCGACGCCGGCATCTGCAGCCAGTGCCCCTCGGTGACCTGCACCTCGGTCTTCTTGACGCCCAGCGGGTCGACCAGTTCAACCTGCTTGCGTTCCACCCACGGCACCACCCGCACCGGGCCCACCAGCTGCTGTGCACCGGCGCGGCTGTCGGCCACCCGTGAGAAGGCCTCGTCGCGGTACGCGCTACGTTCGTTGATGACCCCGCGGATCATCGTCAGCGGCACCAGCAGCAGCAGGATCAGCCCGCCGACAATGGCGAACCGCAGCAGCATCTTCAGGGATTTCATGGTCCATCCTCGTTGGAGAGGGCTGCAGGATGGACCGCCGCGGTGAGCAGGGTTTGTGGCGAATTTGAAGCGAGTGTGAAGTCAGCGGCGCGGGCGCTGGCCCGGCGCACTCAACGGCAGCCACAGGCTGGCCACGGTGCCGCCGCCCTCGCGGATATCCACGCTGGCACGCCCATCATGCAGGCGCGCGACCTCCTGCACGAAGGGCAGGCCCAGGCCGGAGCTGCGACGCCCGCTGCCGGGCCGCGCCAGCGAATAGAAGCGTTCGAACACCCGCTCACGCGCGTAGTCGGGAATGCCGGCGCCACGGTCGGCCACCTGCAGGCGCACGCCCTGCCCGTCCACCTCGGCCTGCAGCGCGATCTCCGCGCCGGCTGGCGAGAAGGCAATCGCGTTGTCGATCAGGTTGTGCAGTGCCTGCCGCAGCAGGTAGCCGTCGCCCTGCACCCGCAGGTCGGGCACGTTGCCGATGCGGACCTGTACGCCGGCCGCCTGCGCACGCACCTGTGCGGCGGCCGCCGCATCGGCCAGCAATGCCGGCAGCGCGATCGGATCGCGGGTCTGCAGCCAGCCGTGCTGTTCCACTTCGGCCAGCGCCAGCAGCTTGTCGATGGTCTCGGTCAGCCGCTCCTGCTGGTCGACGATGCTGCGCGCGAAATGCACGCGATCGGCTTCCGGCAGCGGCTCCTGCAGCAGTTCGGCGGCACCGCGGATCGCCGCCAGCGGGCTCTTCATCTCGTGCGTCAGCGACTGCACGTACTGCTCGACGTAGGCCTTGCCCTCCAGCTTGCGGCGCATCGTTTCCAGCGCCTGGCCGAGATCGCCGATCTCGTCGCGACGGCGCCGTGGTGGTGGCACCGGTTCGCCCGCGCTGACCGCGCGTGCATAGCGGCTGAGCTGACCGAGGCCCGTGGTCAGCCACATCGTCACCAGCACGCCGACCAGCGCCGACAGCCCGATCAGCCACGCACCGCGCTCGATGATGGCGCGCTGGCTGGCGGCGATGAACGGATCGATGCTGCGATTGGGCTGGGCCAGGCTGAGCACGCCGATCAGGGTGCGGCCGTCGGCCGGGTCGTACACCGGCGCCGCCACATGCATCACCGTATCGCCTTCCTCGCCCGGAATCTCGGGGCTGGAACGTGCGCCGTACTCACCGCGCAGGGTGCGGTAGACATCATTCCAGCGCGAGTTGTCGCGGCCGAGATCACGGCCCAGCGAATCGTAGATGACGATGCCCTTGGCGTCGGTGATGGTCACCCGGTAATCCAGCGAGCGCTTCGGGAAACGCCAGACCATCGCCTTCAGGTCGCGCTGCCGCGCCTTGGCCAGGTTGCGGGTGAAGCTGCCGCTGCGGATGGTGCCGTCCTTGACGTCGGCGGCGGCCATCTCGGCCAGCACGTTGGCCGCATCGACCAGGGTCGATTCCATCGCCTGGCGCACACCGGGCTTCACCTCGTTGACGAACACGCGCATCACGAAGAACGCGGCGATGCCGGTGATCAGGAAGAAGCCGAGGAACAGCTTCAGTACCAGGCGCATCGGCTAGACCTCCAGCGCGTAGCCGAGGCCACGGTGGGTGCGGATCGGGTCGTTGCTGGCACCGGCCGCGCGCAGCTTGGCGCGCAACGTCTTTACATGGGTGTCGACGGTGCGGTCGGCACTGTCGGCACTGCTGTCCCAGCCCCGGTCCATCAGCTGCGCGCGGCTGAGGATGGCACCCGGGCGCTGCAGCAGCGCTTCCAGCAGTGCGTACTCATAGCGGGTCAGGTCCAGCGCATGGCCGCGGAAGCGGATGCGCCGGCCCTCGCGGTCAATGGCGAACGCGCCATGCTCCTGCCAGCCCGCATCGGCGCTGGGCGCTGCGACGACCGGCGCCGCACGGCGCAGGCGCGCACGCACCCGTGCCACCAGTTCGCGCGGCGAGAACGGCTTGGTCATGTAGTCGTCGGCGCCCAGTTCCAGGCCGAGCACGCGGTCCACTTCGTCGTTGCGCGCGGTCAGGAAGATCACCGGCAGCTGCGCCGCCGGCCCTGCCTGCGCACGCAGCCGCCGGCAGACCTCGAAACCGCCCAGGTCCGGCAGGCCCACGTCCAGCACCACCACGTCGATATCGCCGTCCTGCAGCCGTTGCAGGGCCTCGCCGCCCAGCAGGCAGTGGCTGGCGGCATAGCCCTCGCTGCGCAGCGCATAGAGCACGGTTTCGGCGATGGCGGCTTCGTCCTCGACCACCAGGACATGGGCAACGGGAACTGTCATGGCGCGCAGCATAGCCGCTGCGGCCGCCGCCCCGTACACTGCCGCCCATGAACTATCGCCACGCCTTCCATGCCGGCAACCACGCCGATGTGCTCAAGCACATCGTGCAGCTGGCCCTGATCGACAGCTTCAAGCGCAAGGACAGCCCGTTCTTCGTGCTCGACACCCACGGCGGCGCCGGCCGCTACCTGCTGGCCAGCGAAGAGAGCCGCAAGACCCTCGAGGCTGAATCCGGGATCATGCGGCTGATGGCCCAGCCCAAGCTGCCCGAGGTGGTCGAGCGCTATCTGAAGGCGGTGCAGGCCGATAATCCGGTGGGCGCCCTGACCAACTACCCGGGATCGCCGCTGCTGAGCGCGCAGGCGATGCGCGCGCAGGACCGCATGGCGGTCTGTGAGCTGCAGGAAGCCGAAACGGCCACGCTGAAGGCTCTGTTCGCCCATGACAGCCGTGTCGACGTGCGGGCGGGCGATGGCTATGCGCTGCTGCGTTCGCTGCTGCCGCCGAAGTTCAACGGCAGCAAGATCGGCCGTGGCCTGGTCCTGATCGACCCGCCCTACGAGGCCCAGGACGCCGAATACCAGGCCGTTCTGGCCGCCCTGGCCGAAACCCTGGCGCGCTGGCCGCAGGCCACGTGTGCCGTCTGGTTCCCGATCAAGCAGCGCCGCACCATCCTGCACTTCCTGCGCAAGGCCACCGCCCTGCCGGTGAAATCGGCGATGACGATCGAGTTCCTGGTGCGCCCGGACGACTCACCGCTGCGCCTCAACGGCAGCGGCATGCTGCTGCTCAACCCGCCCTGGCAGTTCGACCGGGTGGTCGGCCCAGCCCTGCCGGCGCTGCGCCAGCACCTGGGTGAACCCGGGGCCAGCACCCGCCTGGATTGGCTCAAAGCACCCGAATAACGGCCTTCACGAGGCTGTACCGCCGTGAGCCTTTCGTTCACGGAATGCAGCCCCGGTGATGCCACAATCGATGGACAACCAAGGAATCACCCGGTATGGCCACTCGCAACCGCATGCCGCCCTGGCATGAGATCTTCAAGGCTCCCAGCGGCCACGAGCTGCTGATCCGCCCCATCCGCCCGGAAGATGGCGCACCGCTGCAAGCGGCGTTCAGCCTGTTCGGGCCGGAAGAAATCCGTGATCGTTTCCTGCAGGCGGTGACCGAGCTGTCGCCGGAAACCACCCAGCGCCTGACCCACCCGAATCCCAAGACCGAGATCACCCTGGTCGCTGCCGAATCCCTGCCCGCTGGCGAAGCGGTGGTCGGCGCGGTCGCCCGGGCCTCGATCATCCCCGGCACCCGTGAAGCCGAGTACGCGATCCTGATCAGCCGCTTCCTCATTGGCCAGGGCCTCGGCCGGCAGCTGATGCGCAAGCTGGTGAAGTGGGGCCGCGGCAAGTACCTGGACCGTCTGTACGGCGACGTTGCCGCCGAGAACGAGCCGATGAAGCAGCTGGCCGCCTCGCTGGGCTTCAAGCCGGTCCCGCACCCCACCGGTGCCGAAGGCCTGGTGCGGATGGTGCTGGAACTGGACAACTGAAGGATTCGCCGGGCGTGCCCGGCGACGCATGTTTCGACAGT
>NZ_JAOECR010000046.1:0-37926 GCF_029836955.1 Stenotrophomonas sp. GD04054
CCGGGGCGGTGCCCCGGCCCGTTGATCATTTCGCGTCGAACTTCACGATCGTGCTGATCGCGGTTTCGTCCGGGATGGTCTTGGTGTCGGCCCAGTCACCGCTGCCGACGCCGAAGTCCAGGCGCTTGACGGTGGCCTTGCCGGTCAACACCGGCTGGGTGCCCGGCTTCCAGGTGAAGGTGAGGGTGACCGGCTTGCTGACGCCGCGCAGCTCCAGCGTGCCGTCGGCGGCGAACTGGTCGTTGCCCACCGCACGGAAGCCCTTGGCGGTGTAACGCGCAGTGGCGAACTTGCCGACGTTGAAGAAGTCGGCGGTCTGCAGGGTCGAGTCGCGGTCGCTGTTGCCGCTCTTGGCACCGGCCAGCGGAATCACCACGTCCAGCGAACCGGCGGCCGGGTTGGCCGGGTCGAAGCTGAGCTTGGTGGCAAAGCCCGGAAAGCTGCCGGTGAACACTTCGCCGTCGTACTTGGTGGCGAACACCAGGATCGAGCCGGCGCCGGGGGCCTGCGCGTAGTCCGCGGCGAGCGCCGGGGCGGTGGCCAGCATGCCGGCCAGGGCGGCGGCCACGGCGGCCGGAGTGGTCAGTTTCAGGTTCATCGATCAGTCCTTCTGAGGGGAGGCGAGCCAGCCGCGCGGCAACATGCGGGACAACGTTGCATCGCGCTGGAACAGGTGGTGGTAGAAGGCAGCGCCGGCATGGGCCAGCACCACCGCGATCAACAGCCAGAAGCCGTATTCGTGGATGGCGTGAGACACCGCGACGACCTGCGGATCCGGGCCACTCAGCTTGGGCACATCAACCAGGCCGAACCAGCGGAACGGGCGCAGGCCACTGGCCGAGTCGTACAGCCAGCCCGACAGCGGGATGGCGAACATCAGCACATACAACAGCACGTGGGTGGCGCTGGCGATGCGCTCCTGCCAGCTGGGCACGCCCGGCACCGGCTTGGGGGCGCCGGCGTACAGGCGCCAGCCGAGGCGGAACAGCACCAGCGCCAGTACGGTGATGCCGATCGACTTGTGTGCGGTGTAGACCCAGAAGTACTTGGGCGTTTTGGGCAGTTCGCCCATGGTCAGGCCGACCACGCCCAGGGCGAGGATCAGCAGTGCGATCAACCAATGCAGGATCTGGCTGACACTCCCCCAGGCGGCGGGGGTGTTCTTGGCGGTCATGAAAGGTCCTCTAGCGGGCCGTCTTGGGGTCGGAGTGCGGAACGGGAGCGGGAGTTCCCGGGGCGTCGCTGCGGTCGAGGGTGGCTTCAGCCTCGATCCTCAGCTGTACTGAATCACCGATGACGCCCGGCCAGGCGGTGATGCCGAACGCGCGCCGGCTCAGCGTGGTGCTGGCGGAAAAACCGGCGGTGCGTCGGAACGGGGGAAGGGGGTAGCGCTTGATGGCGTTGAGGGTCACGTCCAAGGTGACTTCCTGGCTGACGCCGCGCAGGGTCAGGGTACCGATCACGTGCGCACGCTTGGCATCGATCGGTTCGACCCGGCTGGAGACGAAGTGTGCCTTCGGGAAACGCTCGCCATCCAGAAGGCTGCGGGCCAGCGTGGCCTGGTTCCATTTGGCATCACCAAGGTCCAATCGCGACACGGGGACCTCGACATCCAGTGTGGCCTCGCGCCAGTTGTCGGGATCGAACTGCAGGCGGCCCTCACTGCCGGAGACCGTACCCATCGCCTGCGAGTAACCCGCGTGGTCGATGGTGAACAGCACACGCGTATGCACCGGATCGAGGCGATAGGTATCTGCATCCGCCCAGGCGGGGGCGGTGGCGAGCAGCATCGGCAGCAGGGCCAGGCAGGGACGCATCGATGGCGGGCTCCGGAAGGGGGACGTTGCGATCATACGCACAGCCCCCTGCCAACGTTGCGTGCATGGCTGCAACAGTTCGTGGTGGGTCCACCGGTGGAAACAGCCTGTTGCAGCCATGAACGCGGCCCTGTGTGACAATCGGGACAGGACAGGGGGTTCAGGATGACGAGCGGTTGGCGCCTGTGGTGCCGAGGCATCGCGGGAATGGGGCTGCTGCTGATGGCGTTCGCCACGGCGGCCACGGCCCTCGACATGGCGGAAACACCGCGCCTGCGCCGTTTCGGTGCAGCTGAAGGCATGCCCTCGCGCATGGTGCTGGCGCTGGCCGAGGACCGCCAGGGCCATATCTGGGCGGCCACCGATGGTGGCCTGGTGCGCTATGACGGCGGCAACCTGCGGGTCTGGGAACATGATCCGGAGCAGCCGGGCTCGCTGCCCGGCAACGAGATCGAGACCCTGCTGGTCGATCCCCTGGACCGCGTCTGGGTCGGCATCAATGGCAAGGGCGTGGCCCGGCTGGATGCCGACCGCGAACGCTTCAAGACCTTCGATGCGGTCAACGGCCCCTGCATGAGCCAGTTCTGGACGCTGGCCTACGCCGAGGATGCACTGTGGATCGGCACCAGTGGCCATGGCGTCTGCCGTTTCGGTGAAGACGGCAGCCTGCGCTTCTTCGAGCATGATCCGGCCCGTCCTGGCGGGTTGCCCAGCAATACCATCTACAGCAGCCTGGTCGATGCGCAGGGGCGACTGTGGATCGGCACCGAGGCGGGCATTGCGCGCTGGAACGGGACTGGATTCGAGGCTGTCGCGCCGCGCGAACTGGGGGCGCTGAGTGTGTTGCGCCTGAGCCGCGACCCCGATGGCTCGATCTGGGCCGGCAGCCAGAATGACGGCCTCTACCGTATCGACGCGCAGGACCGGGTCAGCCGTCCGCGCTGGGCCGACAGTGCGCGCCTGCGTTCGGCACTGGTGCTGGCCGATCGCCAGGGCGGTTACTGGGCGGGCACCTCCGATGGCCTGTTGCGTGGAGATGCCAGCATGCTGCGGCGGCTCGACGGCGACCGCGGCAGTGGCTTCCTCACTGCCCAGAGCGGTGTGCTTGATCTGATGCAGGACCATGAGGGCGGATTGTGGGTGGCGCTGCTGACCCAGGGCCTGGCCTACCTGCCGCCGGACTGGCGCCGGTTTTCGATCTGGAACCAGCTTGACGGCAAGCCGCTGGACAGCCAGTACCTGCTGAGTGCAGCCAGTGATGGCCGGAATTACTACGTCGGCTCAGCGCATGGCGTGTACCAGCTGGACGCGCAGGGAGTACTGAAGTTGCTGGCCAGCGATCGCGAGATCGGCAGCGGGGCGGTGTGGTCGGTGCTGCCGCGGCCGGACGGGCGCCTGTGGCTGGGGCGTGCCGGCCGCATCAGCGTGTACGACCCGGCCACCCGCGTGCTGCACGATTGGCATATCGATGGGGGAGCCGATCTGCGCCAGCGCATCGATCTGATGCGGCAGGCCCCCGATGGCACGGTCTGGCTGTCGGTGATGAACCTGGGCCTGCAGCAGCGCAGCGCCGATGGCCGCGTGCTGCGTAGTTACCCGCTGGAGGATCTCCGCAAGACCGCCGATTCACCGGTTGAGCAGATCCGCTTTGATGCCCAGGGCAAGGCCTGGGTGATGGGCGACATGGGGATCTGGCGTGAACAGGCCGGGCGCTTCGAAGCGGTGCCGGGTGTTTCGCGCGGGCTGATCTACGATCTGGTGTGGGTGGATCCGCAGCAGCTGTGGCTGGCCCGGCAGGGCGCGCTGGAACGCTACCAATGGGATGGCATGAGCCTGCGCCTGATCCAGCGCATCGATGGCAGTGCTGGCGTGCCCTCGGTCAGCATGGGCGGACTGGCGCTGGCCGAAGACGGCCGCCTGTGGGCGACCACGCCACGTGGCCTGCTGCGGTGGGACCCGAAGACGCGCCGCCTGCAGCAGTTCAACGAACGCGATGGCCTGCCCGACGCCGAGTTCACCAGCAGGCCGCCGGCGGTGAATGCCGATGGTCGCGTGCTCGCGGTGGCCCAGACCGGCTTGGTCGTGTTCGATGTGAATGCTGCCGATGCGGTGCTGCCGCCGTCGTCGCTGGTGATCGCCGAGGTCCGCGTGCGGCGTGATGATGCCCGCGGCTGGCAACCGCTGCCGACCACCGGCACGCTGTTGCTGGGGCCGGATGATCGTGATCTGCAGATCGATGCGCGACTGCTTTCCTATGCCAATCCGCAGGGCAACCGTTACCGCTTCCGGGTGCAGGGCTACGACCAGAACTGGGTGGAGCAGGGCGGTGACGGCCAGCGCACGCTGTCGCGGCTGCCGACCGGCAGCTACGTCATTGAAGTCCAGGCGGCAACGGCTAGTGGCACATGGACGCCTTCACAGCGGTTGCAGGTGAAGGTGTTGCCACCCTGGTGGCGCAGCGGCATGGCAATCTTCGGCTACCTGCTGATCGGCTCGCTGCTGCTGCTTATCCTGGTGTGGTCGATCCGTGCGCGCCTGCGCCGCCGCCAGCAATGGCAGTTGACCGTGCACAAGCAGCAACTGGCAGAGCAGGCCTCCCAGGCCAAGAGCCGGTTCCTGGCCACGCTGGGCCATGAGGTGCGCACGCCGATGACCGGTGTGCTCGGCATGAGTGAGTTGTTGCTGGCCACCCCGCTGGATGCGGTGCAGCGCAGCTATGCAGGCTCGATCCAGCAGGCTGGCAGCCACCTGCTGCGGCTGGTCAATGACGCACTGGATCTGGCCCGCATCGAGGCCGGCCGGCTGGAGCTGGACCTGCGCCCGTTCGATCTGGCTGGCCTGCTCGACCAGGTGCAGGCGTTGATGGAGCCGATGGCGAAGCAGCGCAACCTGGGGTTCCAGCGTGGGGGCGATCCGCTGGGGCCGATCAGCGTCAGCGGCGACGAGATGCGCGTGCGGCAGATCCTGCTCAACCTGCTGGGCAATGCAATCAAGTTCACCGAGCGCGGGCACGTCGGCCTGGCCGTGCGCCTGGAAGAGAACGGTGGCGGACTCTGCTTCGAAGTGCATGACACCGGCCCGGGCATCAACGCCGAGCAGCAGGACCGGCTGTTCCATCGCTTCGAACAGGCGGATGGCCCGCGCACCGCGTCGCGCTATGGCGGCAGCGGGTTGGGCCTGGCGATCTGCCAGGAGCTGGCCGTGGCCATGAACGGACGCATCGAAGTGGACAGCCAGCCGGGCAAGGGCGCGCGATTCCGGGTGTGGTTGCCGCTGCCCTGGATCCGGCAGGCCGCCAATGCGCCGGGCGAGTCGCCGGTGCTGCCGGTGCTGCCGCCGCTGCGCATCCTGCTGGTGGAAGATGACGCGACCGTGGCCGAGGTCATCGCCGGCCTGCTGCGTGGCCGTGGCCACGACGTGGTGCACGTGCTGCATGGCCTGGGCGCGCTTTCGGAGATTGCCACCGATGGTTTTGACGTGGGCCTGCTCGATCTCGATCTGCCCGCGCTGGACGGCACCGCCATCGCTCGCCAGCTGCGCACCATGGGCTATGAACTCCCCCTGGTTGCGGTCACCGCGCGCTCCGATGCCTACGCCGAGCCCCAGGTCCTGGCGGCCGGGTTCGATGGCTTCCTGCGCAAGCCGGTGACCGGTGACATGCTGGTGACTGCCATTGCCCAGGCGCGCGCAAAACGACAAACCGCCCTTTGAATGCGCCAGCGCCGGGCGTGAACGGCGCGACTTTCGGTTTACCATGCCGACGCCCGTAGTGCGGGAATCATCAGAAGCAGCGTGAGGAGGCAATCGGTGGTGTATCTGCGGGCGGCGATGCTGCTGCTGGTCCTCCTGTGCTGCCTGTCGCCCGCTGCGGCGCAGCCGGTGCCACCGAGCCCGCGTCAGGTGACGGTGTTCGACGGCTTGCCGTCCAATACCGTGAACCGCATGGCCGAGGATCGTTACGGTTACCTCTGGATCGCCACCAACGACGGTCTGGCCCGCTACGACGGGCGCAACTACCGGATCTGGCGCTCGGAAGACGGCCTGCGCGACAACCGCATCTGGACGGTGCTGGTCGATGCCCGCAACCAGCTCTGGATCGGCACCGAGAACGCCGGTCTGGTGCGGATGTCGGCCGATCGCCGCCAGCTGCATTTCTACGACCGCAGCAGCCAGCCGTTGATGGGCACCAACACGGTCTGGAGCCTGGCCACCACGCCGGATGGTTCGGTCTGGTTCGGCACCCACGAAGGTGGTCTGTACCGCCTGGACAACCAGGACCGGCTGCAGCGCTTCCTGCCCGAAGCGAACAACCCACGCAGCCTGCCGGCCGCATCGGTGCCTTATCTGGCAACCCTGGCCGATGGCAGCCTGTGGATCGGCACCAAGCATGGCGTCGCGCGCTGGACCGGCACGGACTTTGAACGGGTTGGTGCCGGCATCGTTCCCAGCCTGCTGATCAATGGCCTGACGGCCGAGCCCGATGGCAGCCTCTGGATCAGCACGATGGCCGGTGCCATCGTGCGTCGTCCCGATGGTCGTTTCGAGGCACCGTCCTGGAAGCTGCCCGAAGGCGAACAGGTGCTGGGCATGATGCTGCGCGACGAGCAGGGCGGGCACTGGCTGGACACCCGCACCGGCCTTGGCCGCGCGGTCGATGGCCAGTACCAGGCCGTGCCGCTGTACAGCGCGGTGGCGCGTGGCCCGGTACGCCCGAACTGGACCGGCGCCTACGAGGATCGCGAGGGGGGCATCTGGCTGGCCAGCACCAACGCCGGCCTGTGGCACCTGCTGCCGCGCTGGTGGCAGTTCTCGGTGCTGTCGCGGCTGGAGGACGACCCGCGCTCGCTGCGCAACGCCTTCGTGCTGGGTACCAGCCCGTCCAGCAACGGCGGCATCTGGACGGTCGGCAGCCACGGCGCGCTGGACCGCTTCGATCCGAAGACCGGCCGCATCGAACAGCACCGCACCTGGGTCAACGGCATGCACTGGCTGACCTCGGTGCGCGAGGATCGTCGCGGCCAGGTCTGGATCGGCTCCAACGACGCGCTGCTGCGCTACGACCCGAAGCGGCGTGATCTGCGCCGCTGGGGCCGGGATGCCGGCGCCGACGCGACCATGGAAGGGGTCATCGAATCGATGATGACCTGTGATGGTGACAGCCTCTGGCTGATGCTGCCGTCGGGTCTTCAGCAGCGCGATCTGGATGGGCGCCTGCGGCGCCAGCTGGACAATGGCCAGCGCGGATTGCAGCAGGGCCAGCTCAATCTCGATGTGGAATGCGGGCCGCAGGACCATATCTGGCTGGCCAGCAGCCGAGGCCTGCTGCAGTGGCTGCCGGAAAGCGAGCGCTTCCAGCCGGTACCGGGCGCACCGGCGACCGCGATCCATGCACTGCACGTGGGCAGCGATGGCCAGGTCTGGCTGTCCGAGGATGGCCGCCTGTCGCGCTACCGCTGGAGCCAGGGCCGGCTGGAGCGGCAGGCCGTGATCGGTGCCGAGCAGGGCTACCCGGCGATCTCCGCTTCGGGGCTGGTGGTCGATGTACAGGGGGTGGCGTGGGCAACCAGCGCGCGTGGCCTGGTGCGCATCGGCGCCGATGGCCAGAGCGTGCGCCTGTATGGCGTGCATGACGGCCTGCCGAGCCAGGAATTCCGCGAGCACACGCTGGTGATGTCGGGAGACGGCCATCTGGTGGCGGGTACGCCGGCCGGTGTGGTGGTGTTCGACCCGGAGCAGGTGCGGCCCTCGATGCGGCGTGCGCCGCTGGTGATCGAGCGGGTGGAGGTGCGCCGCAACGAGCAGGTGCTGGACCTCACCCACGACACGCCGTTGCAGATCGCCGATGGCGACCGCGATCTGCGCATCGTCGCGCGCCTGTTGTCGTTCGCCGATTCGGCGTCCAATACCTATCGTTACCGGTTGGCCGGCTATGACCCGGACTGGGTGGAAGTGGGACCGGCCGGTGAGCGCCTGTTCTCGCGGCTGGCACCGGGCAGCTATCGGCTGGAAGTGCAGGCGCGGTCGGCCGACCATGTCTGGTCACGGGTGCAGAGCCTGGAATTCCGCGTGCAGCCACCGTGGTGGCGCAGCCTGTCCGGCCTGCTGGTGCTGGCCTCGTTCGCGCTGCTGCTGACCAGCTGGTTCGCCTGGCTGTACCGTCGCCGCCTGCAGCGTCGCCACGCCTATCAGCTGGCGCTGCACAAGCAGGAGCTGGCCGAGCAGGCGTCGGCGGCCAAGACCCGCTTCCTGGCCAACCTTGGTCATGAGATCCGCACGCCGATGACCGGTGTGCTCGGCATGAGCGAGCTGCTGCTGTCCTCACCGCTGGATCCGCAGCAGCGCGGCTATACACAATCAATCCGCCACGCCGGCGAGCACCTGCTGCATCTGGTCAATGATGCGCTGGACCTGGCGCGGATCGAATCGGGCCGTCTGGAGTTGCAGTCCAAGCCGTTCGCGCTGAGCTGCCTGCTGCAGGACCTGGCGGCGCTGATGGGCCCGTTGGCTGCACAGAAGGGCCTGCGCTTCACCCTCGACAACCAGTTGCCGCCCGGCCTGCAGGCCACCGGCGACGCGATGCGGGTACGGCAGATCCTGCTGAACCTGCTCTCGAATGCGGTCAAGTTCACCAGCCGCGGCACCATCACCCTGCACGCGCGCAGCGACGCCGAGCTGCGATCTCTGCATTTCGAAGTGCGCGATACCGGCCCCGGCATCAGTCAGGAGCAACAGCAACGCCTGTTCCGCCGCTTCGAGCAGGCCGATGGTGCACGTACCGCGGCGCAGTACGGCGGCAGTGGCCTGGGCCTGGCGATCTGCCGCGAACTGGCGCATGCGATGCAGGGGCGGATCCAGGTGGAGAGCCAGCTCGGTCGCGGCACCTGCTTCGGCGTGACGTTGCCGTTGCCGATGGTGGTCGATGCCGATGCCGAAGCAGATGGTGAAACGCACCGCGAGGACGCGGCCAACATGCCGCCATTGCGGGTACTGCTGGTGGAGGACGACGCGACTGTGGCCGATGTAGTGCGCGGGCTGCTGAGTGCGCGCGGGCACGAGGTGGTGCATGCGGGCCATGCGCTGGCGGCACTGCGTGAGATCAGTGCCGGTGATTTCGACGTCGGCCTGCTGGATCTCGACCTGCCGGGCCTGAGCGGCTTCGAGCTGGCCCAGCATCTGCGCAACCAGGGCTACATGCTGCCACTGCTGGCGGTGACCGCACGTACCGACCCGGACCTGCAGCAGCAGGTGAAGGCGGCCGGCATCGGTGGCTTCCTGCGCAAGCCGGTGACCGGGGAACTGCTGGTGGAAGCGATCGCCCGGGTGATGGGAAGGTAGGTTCGGCAGGGCCTGCGGCCCTGGTACACGCCATCGCATGCGCGCTGTCGCTCCCACGCTTCGCTGCGCGAAACGCGGGCCCCTCTTACCAGCGCCCATACCCCCGCCGCTTCGCGGCCGCCCCCTGACTCAGGGGGCTCTCCTCCAGACCCGTCGTGGTTTCCAGTAGATCCACGCCATGCGTGGACGAATCTCTGTCAGATATCAAAATGGATCTGACCCCATGTACATTTCGATATCTGACCGATGTGTCGACCAAGGTCGACACCCACCAACAGCAGCGCCCATCTGTCAGAGGTGGGGCGGTGTCGGATTGCGGGGTGTCAGCCGCATGGATGCGGCTGCCAAGCCTACAGGGACGTACTTGCGGCGTCCCCGCAATCCGACACCGCCCCGCCATTCCACGGAATGCCCGCTTTTGACGCTGACGTTGATTCGGCGGGTGCAGGGCGCAGCCCTGCCGAACCCCCTCACTCCGCGACGTGCTCGACCTGCCGCGGTTCGGGCTTGGTGTCCGGCAGCTGCCAGAAGATCATCGTCGAGGTCAGGGTGATCGCGCCCACGCACAGGAACGTCGCATGCAGTGCCGCGGTGGCGCTGTTGCTGTCCAGGTGATTGCCGAACGCGGCCAGCAGGCTGCCGGCCGCCGCGGCACCGAAACCGGCGGCGAGCATCATCACCATCGACAGCAGGCTGTTGCCGGAACTGGCGAACTCGCGATCCAGATCACGCAGCGTCACGGTGTTCATCACGGTGAACTGCAGGGAATTGACCGCGCCGAAGAACGCCAGCTGCAGCAGGCGCCAGGCCAGGTGCTGGCCGGGTGTCATCAGGATGAAGCTGGCCATCGCCAGGCCCACCAGCACGGTGTTGACCATCAGCACGCGGCGGTAGCCGTAGCGCTCGACCAGCTTCACCGCCAGCTTCTTCGACACCATGCCGGCCGCCGCCACCGGCACCATCATCAGGCCGGCGTTCATCGGGCCAAGGCCCAGGCCGACCTGCAGCAGCAACGGGATCAGCATCGGCATGGCGCTGCTGCCGATGCGCGAGAACAGGTTGCCAAGGATGCCGATGCGGTAGCTGGGCACGCGGAACAGGGCCAGCGAGAACAACGGCGCGGTGGAGTTGGCGGCATGCAGCCAGTAACCGACCAGTGCGGCCAGGCCGGCCACGGTCATCAGCATCACCAGCGCATGTGGCGTTCCGAGCCCGGAGATGCCGTCCAGCGCCAGCGACAGCACCACCATCGCAAAGGCCAGCATGATGTAGCCGCGCAGGTCGAAACGGGTGCGATGGCTGGCGTAGTGGTCGGGCATGATCTTCATCGCGGCGATGAAACCGATCACGCCGATCGGCAGGTTGATCAGGAACACCCAGTGCCACGACGCGATCTCGACCAGCCAGCCACCCAACGTCGGGCCGATCAACGGGCCGACCAGCGCGGGGATGGCGATGAAGCTCATCGCGCGCAGGAAGTCCTCGCGTGGCACCGAACGCATCACTGCCAGGCGTCCGACCGGCAGCAGCATCGCACCGCCGATACCCTGCAGCACACGTGCCCCAACCAGCTGGTGCAGGTGCTGGGCCAGCGCGCAGGCCAGCGAGCCGAGGGTGAACAGGATGATCGCTACCAGGAAGGTACGACGCGTGCCGTAGCGGTCGGCGATCCATCCGGAGGCGGGAATGAAGGTGGCTACCGCCAATGCGTAGCTGAACACCACCGACTGCATCTGCAGCGGGCTTTCGCCCAGGCTGGCCGCCATCGCCGGCAAGGCCGTGTTGACGATGGTCGAGTCCAGCATCTGCATGAAGATCGCCAACGAAACCAGCCACAGCAGGGGGCGCTGGCGGTTGTAGGTCGATGGCGATGTAGACATGGGGTGTGGCCGGTGCAGCGTGGGGGACGCCATGATCGCGCACTGCGGGTCACGGCGCGATCAACATCGCGCCGCAACCGCATGCGCAATGCTCAGCGCTGGCTGTGCGCGTGCACTGCGTCGACCAGCACCTGCACGTGCGCCGGGTCCATGTCCGGCGACATGCCGTGACCGAGGTTGAACACATGGCCCTCGCGCGAACCACCGTTGCCGGCGGCATAGGTGTCGAGCACGCGTGCTGCTGCGGCGGCGATCGCATCCGGCGAGGCGTACAGGGTGGTCGGGTCGAGGTTGCCCTGCAGGGCGACGCGGCCGCCGGTGCGGCGCATCGCCTCGTCCAGATCCAGCGTCCAGTCCAGGCCCAGCGCATCGGCACCGGTCTGCGACAGCGCTTCCAGATGCAGGCCGGTGCCCTTGCCGAACAGGATCAGCGGGGTGCGCTCGTTGCCTTCGCCGCGCTCCAGGCCCTCGGCAATCCGCTGCAGGTAGCGCAGCGAGAACTCGCGGTACATCGACGGCGACAGCACGCCACCCCAGGTATCGAATACCTGCAGCGCCTGTGCACCGGCCGCGCGCTGCGCGCCGAGATAGGCGATCACCGCCTCGGTGGTGACCTCCAGCAGGCGGTGCAGGGCCTGCGGATGGTTCAGTGCCATCGCCTTGATCCGCGCGAAGTCCTTGCTGCCGCCGCCTTCCACCATGTAGCAGGCCAGCGTCCACGGGCTGCCGGAGAAACCGATCAGCGGCACCTGGCCGTCCAGCTCACGGCGGATCAGGCGCACCGCGTCCATCACGTAGCCCAGGTGCTGTTCCATGTCCGGCACCGCCAGCCTGGCGATGGCCGCTTCATCACGCACCGGGTGGCGGAACTTCGGGCCTTCGCCTTCGACGAAGTACAGCTCCAGGCCCATCGCATCGGGAATGGTGAGGATGTCCGAGAACAGGATGGCCGCATCCAGCGGGAAGCGGCGCAGCGGCTGCAGGGTAACCTCGCAGGCAATCTCCGGATTCTTGGCCATGGCCAGGAAGCTGCCGGCCTTGGCCCGGGTTGCGCGGTACTCCGGCAGGTAGCGGCCGGCCTGGCGCATCAGCCAGACGGGGGTGCAGTCCACCGGTTCGCGGCGCAGGGCGCGCAGCAGGCGATCGTTGCGGAGAGGGCTGGTCACGATGGGCATTCCTTGGACGAAAGTTGGCAGCGGCGTCAGTCGCCGTGCGAGAGGATCTGGAAGCCGCGATGCAGTTCGGCATCGCGGGCCTTCTCGAAGGCATGACGGGCTTCGTCGGCCTGCAGGAACAGCTCGCGCCGCAGCTGCGAGCTGTTGCCGACGCGGCCGCTCTCGCGCAGCAGCTCCCAGCCGCCGAACAGGTCCGGCTGCAGGCTCAGGCGCAGGAAGCGCGGTGCCTGCGCACCGGCGTCGGGATGTTGCAGGTAGACGTGCATGGGCCGATTGTAGCGGGGCCAGGGTGACCCCGGCCGCAACGCGGCCGGCACTACCGGGCCGACAGCACCTTCAGCACCGCTGCCTCATCCACGTCCGGCACCACTTCGGCGCGGCCCATGCCACGCCACAGCACCAGGCGCAGGCGGCCGGCCACGTTCTTCTTGTCCAGCCGCATGCGGCCGAGCAGGGCCTGCGGGTCCAGCCCCGCCGGGATCGCCACCGGCAGGCCGAGCCGTTCCAGCAGCGCCTGCAGGCGCGCGCGGTCGGCATCGTCGGCCAGGCCCAGGTCGGTGGACAGCGTTGCCGCCAGCACCATGCCCACCGCCACCGCTTCGCCGTGGTTCAGCGCATCGCGGCCCGGGGCCGAGTAGCCCTGTTCGGTCTCGATGGCATGGCCGAAGGTATGGCCGAGGTTGAGCAGGGCACGCTCGCCCTTCTCGAACGGATCACGCTCGACGATGGCGGCCTTGTGCCGGCAGCTGCGCGCGATGGCTTCGGACAGTACCGCATCCTCGCCGGCCAGCAGTGCATCGGCATGCTGCTGCAGCCATTCGAAGAACACCGCGTCGCCCAGCGCGCCGTACTTCACCACTTCGGCCAGGCCGGCGCGCAGCTCGCGCGGTGGCAGGGTGGCCAGCACGCGGGTATCGGCAATGACCGCGCGCGGCGGATGGAATGCGCCGACCAGGTTCTTGCCGGCCGGAATGTCGACCGCGGTCTTGCCGCCCACGGACGAATCGACCATCGCCAACAGGGTGGTCGGCAGCTGCACGCAGTCCACCCCGCGCATCCAGCAGGCGGCAGCGAAACCGGCAAGGTCACCGACCACGCCGCCGCCGAGGGCGAACACGCAGGCGTCGCGGGTGGCACCGAGCGCGGCCAGTGCTTCGATCGCGCGGCCGAACTCGGCCAGGGTCTTGGAGGCTTCGCCGGCAGCCAGCACGTGCTCGCCGATGACCAGGTCCGCGCGTGCGGCCAGCAGCGTCTGTTTGACCGATGCCAGATAGCGCGGGGCGACTTCGCTGTCGCTGAGCAGCAGCACGTGGCGGCCGCGCACATGCGAGGCCAACGCGGTGCCGTCGGCCTGGGCACCAGCGCCGATGGTGATGGAGTAGGGGCGGTCGCCGCCAACGGCGACCTGCAGCAGGGCGGGGGAAGTCATGCGGTCAGGTCCTGGCGCTGCCATTGCGTGGCCAGCTTGACCACCAGGTGGGCGGTCGCGTCGGCAGCGGTATACGGGTCGGTATCAAGGGTGAGGTCGGCCAGTTCGCGGTACAGCGGGTCGCGGTGAGCAGCCAGATCGTGCAGCACCTGCTCGCGGTCCGGGCGCTGCAGCAGTGGCCTGCCTTTGTCGCGGGCCAGGCGTTCCAGCTGCGCGGCCACGCTGACCCGCAAGTAGACCACGAAGCCGCGCTGGGCGATCAGCGCACGGTTGTCCGGATCCAGTACGGCGCCGCCACCGGTGGAGACCAGCTGGCCGCGGCCTTCCAGCACACGGGCCAAGGCTTCGCGCTCATGGCTGCGGAAGCCGGTTTCACCCGAGTGCTCGAAGATGGTCGGGATGCTGGCGCCGGCGGCATCGACGATGGCCTGGTCGACATCGACGAAGTCCAGCGTGAAGCGCTCGGCCAGGCGGCGGCCGATGCAGGTTTTGCCGGCGCCCATCGGGCCGATCAGGATCAGGTTCGGAGCAGGATTCATGCCCTCTGATGCTAACACCTCCGTGCCCTTGCCTTTACGTTCTTCACGTCAGGCTAGGCGTTCCTGCGGGGTCTCCCGCGCCAGCCGGAGTACAGGCCATGACGGTCGCCAAGGTCATCGAAATCACCGCCTCCTCGCCGAAGAGCGTGGAGGACGCCGTGCGCAGCGGTCTGAAGAAGGTCTCCGAGACGGTCAAGGGCATCCAGGGCGCCTGGGTGAACGAGACCAAGGTGGTCACCAACGGCAGCGGCGAAATCACCGAATGGCGGGTCAACCTGCGGGTGACGTTCCTGGTGGAATAGGCGCGCTCAGCGCACGTCCTGTACCTGGCGCTGGCCGTCCAGCACCACCACGTGGTCGGCCAAGGCGGGCAGGGCGTGCAGTGCCTGCCGGCTGACCCGCTCGTAGTACTGCACGAAGCGCTCCAGCTGTGGCCGGCTCATGCCGTGCCGGCCCGGCTGCGCGGCCTGCAGGTTCTGTTCCTGCTGCCAGCGCCAGCGCGGTACCACCGAAAAATCCGGTGGCTGCAGGAACCACAGGCGGTCGCAGCGCTGCCACAGCGCCGGGTAGTCTCGGGCCAGCGCCTGGTTGCACCAGCGACGCCATCGGCCATCGGCGTCGGCCTCGCGTTCCAGCGCGTTCAGCGGGCTGTCCAGCGCGTCGTCGTCCTGCGCGGGCGTGCCCAGGAACCAGCCTTCGAATACCAGCAGGTCCAGCGTTTGTTGCAGCTGCGGCCATTGCGCTTCGGGCAGGCGTTCGTCGGCCAGCTTGTCGAAGCGCGGCATGGCGAAGGGCTGGCGTGCGGCCACCGCGTCCAGCACGGCATGGGCCAGCGGCAGGTCGTGGGTGCCGGGCGGGCCGCGAGTGATCAGCAGCGGATGCACCTGGCGGGCCAGTCGCTGGCGCTGTGCACGGGTGAGGTAGACGTCATCGATCGACAGCGTGGCCGCGTTCAGGCCGCGTGCCTGGGCGCGCGCCACCACCTGCGCGGCCAGCGTCGATTTGCCGCTCCCCTGCAGGCCGCTGATCGCCAATACTGGAACCGCTGCACCGCTGCCCAGCGCATCATCCAGCGCCTGTTCGGCCAATGTTTCGGGGAATCCTTTCACCTGGGGCATATACGCAGCAGCGGCCATGCAGCCACAATAGCCCAATCCGTGTGAGAAGAACGCAATCATGAGCGACCTGTACGCCGAAGCCCTGTCCACGTTTGCCGGCCTGTTCGAGGAGGCCAAACAGAGCCGCGAGGTCGAGCCGAACGCCATGACCGTGGCTACCGCCGATACGCAGGGCCGTCCCTCGGCGCGCACCGTGCTGCTGAAGGCCTTCGACGAGCGTGGCTTCGTCTTCTACACCCACCTGGACAGCCACAAGGGCCAGGAGCTGCAGGCCAATCCGCAGGCCGCGCTGCTGTTCCTGTGGCGCAGCCTGCGCGAGGCCGGCATCCAGGTGCGCATCGAAGGCCGTGTCGAGCAGGTTGCCGATGCCGAGGCCGACGCCTATTTCGCCAGCCGCCCGCGCATGAGCCAGATCGGTGCCTGGGCCTCGCAGCAGTCGAAGACGCTGGCAACGCGCGAGGAATTCGACGCGCGCGTGGCCGAGATCGAAGCCCGCTTCGAAGGCAAGGACGTGCCGCGTCCGGACGGCTGGAGCGGCCTGCGCGTGGTGCCTGACCGCATCGAGTTCTGGTACGGCGCGCAGTTCCGCCTGCACGAACGCTGGTGCTATGAAGCCGGTGCCGAAGGGCGCTGGAGCAAGCGCCTGCTGTACCCGTAAGGCAACCTGATGCAACGCCTGCCGCTGTACCGTGTGGTGGTGTTCGTGCCGTCGGCAGCACTGGATGCAGTGAAGCAGGGCATCCTCGCGGTGGACGCGCTGGCGGCCGGCGACTACGAGCACGGGATGTGGTGGTCGGCGCCGGGGTTCGAGCAGTTCCGCCCGCGCATGGGTGCGTCGCCCCAGCAGGGGGAGGCGGGCCGCACCGAAGTGGTCGACAGCGTGCGCCTGGAATTCTGCCTGCCACGCGACGCGCAGCGGCTGCAGCGCATCTTCGAACAGGGCATCGTGCCGCATCACCCGTGGCAGGTGCCGGTGGTGCAGGTGGAGGAAATCGAGCTGCTGCTGGCCAGGTAGATCCACGCCATGCGTGGATGAGATGCTTGACGGAAGAGCGGTGCGAACCAAGGTTCGCACCCACCAGGCAACGAGTGGTTACAACCCCTCCGCGCGCAGCCAGCGCCACAGCGTGGTGCGTGAGACGCCCAGCGCCTGCGCCATCCCCTCGCGATCATTGCGATGTTCCTGCAGCAGCGTCTCCAGCTGCGCACGCGGTGGGCGCTTGCAGTTGCTTTCCACCGGCATCGAGGCGGCACCTTCATTCACCAGCTCCGGCGCCAGCTGCAGCAGTCGCGCAGCATCAATCAGCCCTTCACCGGGCTGCCAGTGGATGCGCAGCCGATCCACCAGATTACGCAGCTCACGCACGTTGCCTGGCCAACTGGCGGCGGTCAGCACCGCCAGCGCATCCTCATCCAGTGGCGCATCGATGCCACGCAGCTGGCGGAAGAAGTGCTGCGCCAGCAGCGGGATATCACTGTGCCGCGCGCGCAGCGGCGGCAGGGCAATGCGCAGTGCGGCCAAGCGGTAATACAAGTCGCGACGGAAGCTGCCGGTTGCTGCGCGCTGCTCCAGCGACTGCAGGGTGGCGGCCACCACGCGCAGGTCCACCGGGGTCGGTTCGGTGGCGCCCACGCGCAGTACCTCGCGTTCTTCCAGTACGCGCAGTATGCGGGTCTGCAGCGGTAGCGGCAGTTCGCCGATCTCATCCAGGAACAGCGTACCGCCGTCTGCGGCTTCGACCAGGCCGACACGGCCGCCACGGCGTGCGCCGGTGAAGGCGCCGTCGCTGTAACCGAACAGTTCCGCCTCCAGCAGCGATTCGCTGATCGCGCCGCAGTTCAGTGCCACGAAGCGTCCACGGCGGCCGCTGGCGGCGTGCAGCTGCCGCGCGACCAGTTCCTTGCCGGTGCCGGTTTCGCCGCTGACCAGCACGGTGCTGTCATGTGGGGCGTAGAGCGCGATCTGCGCGCGCACCCGCGCCATCGCGTCGCTGTCGCCGAGCAGTTCATGCGCATCGGCACGCGCTGCCGGGCGCCGGCGTGGGCTAGGCCGATTGCCACTGGAACGTGCCAGGGTCTGGGTCAGTTCCAGCGCATGTTCGAACGCCTGCCGCACCGAGTCGGCCGAATACAGCAGCACGCCGGGCAGGCCGGCCTGTTCGGCGTGGTCGATGGCCATCCCGGTGCCGACGATCACTTCGATGCCGTTGGCGCGCAGATCGGCGATGCAGTCGCGCGCATCCTCGCGGGTTACGAAACGGCGATGCTCGATATCCAGGCCGAAACTCTGCTGGAAGTTGCTGAACACCGGCACGTCGCTGGCGTGGGTGACCAGGCCGATGCGGCTGGCGATGCGGCGGGCACGGGCCAGTGCTTCCATCAGGTCGAAGCCGTTGGCCTGGATCGGCACCAGTGGCAGCTCCAACCGGCCGCGCAGCCAGGCGGCGTTGGAGCCGCCGGCAATCACCACATCGCAATGCTCGCGGCGCAGGCGCTGGCCGATCACCTCCACCGCTTCCTCGAAGCCGAGGTTGATCTGCTCGATGCGCGCGCGGCGGTCGAACTCGGGAATGACGTCGCCGAGCAGGCCGGTCAGTCGCGAGACGCTGACCGTCCAGATCACCGGGCGGCCGGGGTCGGCATCGGCATGGCGCAGGGGTGAGCGGGGCAGATACATGGCGGCGGGTACGGGCGAAATGTTTCATGATACATCTGTTTCAGTGTTTCATATGTTTCACCGTTGAGTGACGGTCATGTCCGTGAAATCAACGGCTTGCAGCTTGGCATGGTGCTTGCGCCTACCCATCCGTTCTTCAACCTGGATTGCCGCATGACTGCTTCCGCCCCTTTCTCCGCCGGTGCCCGTTTCCGTGAGGCGCTGGCTGCCGAGTCGCCGCTGCAGGTGATCGGCGCGATCAACGCCAACCACGCCCTGCTGGCCAAGCGCGCCGGCTTCCGTGCCATCTACCTGTCGGGCGGCGGCGTTGCCGCGGGCTCGCTGGGCCTGCCGGACCTGGGCATCAATACCCTGGAAGACGTGCTGGTGGACGTGCGCCGCATCACCGATGTCTGCGATCTGCCGCTGATGGTCGACATCGACACCGGCTTTGGCCCGAGCGCGTTCAACATCGCGCGCACCGTGAAATCGCTGATCAAGGCCGGCGCGGCCGCCTGCCACATCGAGGACCAGGTCGGCGCCAAGCGTTGCGGTCACCGCCCGGGCAAGGAGATCGTCTCGCAGGGTGAAATGGTCGACCGGGTGAAGGCGGCCGCCGATGCCAAGACCGATCCGGACTTCTTCCTGATCGCGCGCACCGACGCCATCCAAGTGGACGGCGTGGACAAGGCTATCGAGCGCGCCATCGCCTGTGTCGAGGCCGGTGCCGATGGCATCTTCGCCGAGGCTGCCTACGACCTGGACACCTACCGCCGCTTCGTCGACGCGGTGAAGGTGCCGGTGCTGGCCAACATCACCGAATTCGGCGCCACCCCGCTGTTCAGCCGCGATGAACTGGCCTCGGCAGGCGTCGCGATCCAGCTGTTCCCGCTGTCGGCGTTCCGTGCCGCCAACAAGGCCGCCGAGAACGTCTACCAGGCGGTGCGCCGCGATGGCCACCAGCGCAACGTGGTGGACACCATGCAGACCCGCGAAGAACTCTACGACCGCATCGGCTACCACGCGTTCGAGCAACAGCTCGATGCACTGTTCGCCGCCAAGAAATAAGCAGTACCCTGCACCATCAAGTTTTCGGAGGGAAACATGAACGATACGACCGCAACCGCGACCTTCAAGCCGAAGAAGTCCGTCGCCCTGTCCGGCACCGCCGCCGGCAACACCGCGCTGTGCAGCGTGGGCCGTAGTGGCAACGATCTGCACTACCGTGGCTACGACATCCTGGACCTGGCCAACACCAGCGAGTTCGAGGAAATCGCCTACCTGCTGGTGCACGGCAAGCTGCCGACCCGCGCCGAGCTGGTTTCGTACAAGGCCAAGCTGAAGTCGCTGCGCGGCATTCCGGCAGCAGTGAAGGCGGCGCTGGAAGAACTGCCGCCGTCGGCACACCCGATGGACGTGATGCGCACCGGCGTGTCCGTGCTCGGCTGCGTGGCGCCGGAGAAGGACGACCACAACCATCCGGGCGCGCGCGACATCGCCGACAAGCTGATGGCCTGCCTCGGTTCGATGCTGCTGTACTGGTACCACTGGAGCCACAACGGCCGCGCCATCGACGTGGAAACCGACGATGACTCGATCGGTGGCCACTTCCTGCACCTGCTGCACGGCGAGAAGCCGCAGGAATCGTGGGTGAAGGCGATGCACACCTCGCTGATCCTGTACGCCGAGCACGAGTTCAACGCCTCGACCTTCACCTGCCGCGTCATCGCCGGTACCGGCAGCGACATGTACAGCGCGATCTGCGGTGGCATCGGCGCGCTGCGCGGCCCGAAGCACGGCGGCGCCAACGAAGTGGCGTTCGAAGTGCAGAAGCGCTACGACAACCCGGATGAAGCTGAGGAAGACATCAAGGCCCGCGTCGAGCGCAAGGAAGTGGTGATCGGTTTCGGCCACCCGGTCTACACCGTCTCCGATCCGCGCAACAAGGTGATCAAGGACGTGGCCCGCGAGCTGTCCGAAGAACAGTCCAGCATGAAGATGTACGACATCGCCGAGCGCCTGGAATCGGTGATGTGGGACATCAAGAAGATGTTCCCGAACCTGGACTGGTTCAGTGCCGTCAGCTACCACATGATGGGCGTGCCGACCGCGATGTTCACCCCGCTGTTCGTGATCGCCCGCACCGCCGGCTGGAGCGCGCACATCGTCGAGCAGCGCATCGACGGCAAGATCATCCGCCCGAGCGCCAACTACATCGGTCCGGAAGACCGCGACTTCGTCGCCATCGACAAGCGCGTCTGATCCCCCTGCTGTACCCATCCGGCCGGCCCCGTGCCGGCCGGATGCTTTCGCCGCCGCACCGCCGGCACCCGGCCCGCCTCAAGCACTCCGCCAGCCCATGAATACCGATTACCGCAAGAACCTCCCCGGCAGCACGCTGGACTATTTCGACGCGCGCGCCGCTGTCGATGCGATCCAGCCTGGCGCCTATGCCACCCTGCCGTACACCTCGCGCGTGCTGGCCGAGAACCTGGTGCGTCGCTGCGATCCGGCCACGCTCAGCGATTCGCTGAAGCAGCTGATCGAGCGCCGCCGCGACCTCGACTTCCCGTGGTTCCCGGCGCGCGTGGTCTGCCACGACATCCTCGGCCAGACCGCGCTGGTGGACCTGGCCGGCCTGCGCGATGCGATCGCTGACAAGGGTGGCGACCCGGCCAAGGTGAATCCGGTGGTGCCGGTGCAGCTGATCGTCGATCACTCGCTGGCGGTGGAGTGCGGTGGTTTCGATCCGCAGGCGTTCGAGAAGAACCGCGCCATCGAAGATCGCCGCAACGAAGACCGTTTCCACTTCATCGACTGGACCAAGCTGGCCTTCGAGAACGTGGACGTGATTCCGCCGGGCAACGGCATCATGCACCAGATCAACCTGGAGAAGATGTCGCCGGTGGTCTACGTGCAGGACGGCGTCGCCTTCCCGGACACCTGCGTGGGCACCGACAGCCACACCCCGCACGTGGACGCGCTGGGCGTGATCGCGATCGGCGTGGGCGGCCTGGAAGCGGAGAACGTGATGCTGGGCCGCGCCTCATGGATGCGCCTGCCCGACACCGTCGGTGTCGAACTGAGTGGCCGCCCGCAGCCGGGCATCACCGCCACCGATGTGGTGCTGGCCCTGACCGAGTTCCTGCGCAAGGAACGCGTGGTCGGTGCGTGGCTTGAATTCTTCGGCGAGGGTGCCGCGGCACTGACCATCGGTGACCGCGCCACCATTTCCAACATGTGCCCGGAGTACGGCGCGACCGCCGCGATGTTCTACATCGACGGGCAGACCATCGATTACCTGCGCCTGACCGGCCGCGAGGAATCGCAGGTGGCGCTGGTGGAGAACTACGCCCGTACCACCGGCCTCTGGGCCGATGACCTGGCCACCGCACAATACGAGCGTGTGCTGCGCTTCGACCTGTCCAGCGTGGTGCGCAACATGGCCGGCCCGTCCAACCCGCACAAGCGCGTGGCGACCGCCGAGCTGGCCGAGCGCGGCATCGCCGACGAAGCCAAGCTGGAAGCGGGCAAGGCCGAGCAGGCGCAGGGGCTGATGCCCGACGGCGCGGTGATCATCGCCGCCATCACCAGCTGCACCAATACGTCCAATCCGCGCAACGTGATCGCCGCCGCACTGCTGGCGCGCAAGGCCAACGAGCGTGGCCTGCTGCGCAAGCCGTGGGTGAAGTCGTCGCTGGCGCCGGGTTCGAAGGCGGTGCAGCTGTACCTGGAAGAGGCCGGCCTGCTGCCGGACCTGGAAAAGCTCGGCTTCGGCATCGTCGCCTTCGCCTGCACCACCTGCAACGGCATGAGCGGTGCGCTGGACCCGAAGATCCAGCAGGAAATCATCGATCGCGACCTGTATTCCACCGCCGTGTTGTCGGGCAACCGCAACTTCGATGGCCGCATCCACCCGTATGCGAAGCAGGCCTTCCTGGCTTCGCCGCCGCTGGTGATCGCCTATGCCATCGCCGGCACCGTGCGCTTCGATATCGAGAAGGACGTGCTGGGCGTGGACACCGACGGCAACGAGGTGCGCCTGAAGGACATCTGGCCGACCGATGCCGAGATCGATGCGGTGGTGAAGGCCGCGGTGAAGCCCGAGCAGTTCCGCAAGGTCTACAACCCGATGTTCAACGTGCGCGTGGAGCACGGTGCGGCGGTCAGCCCGCTGTACGACTGGCGCCCGCAGAGCACCTACATCCGTCGTCCGCCGTACTGGGAGGGCGCGCTGGCCGGTGAGCGTACGCTGTCTGGCATGCGCGCATTGGCGGTGCTGCCGGACAACATCACCACCGACCACCTGTCGCCGTCCAACGCGATCCTGGCGTCCAGTGCCGCCGGTGAGTACCTGGCGAAGATGGGCCTGCCGGAAGAGGACTTCAATTCCTACGCCACCCACCGCGGCGACCACTTGACCGCGCAGCGCGCCACCTTTGCCAACCCGAAGCTGTTCAACGAAATGGTGCGCAACGACGACGGCAGCGTGAAGCAGGGTTCGCTGGCGCGCGTGGAGCCGGAAGGCAAGGTCATGCGCATGTGGGAAGCGATCGAAACCTACATGGACCGCAAGCAGCCGCTGATCATCATTGCCGGTGCCGACTACGGGCAGGGCAGCTCGCGCGACTGGGCCGCCAAGGGCGTGCGCCTGGCTGGCGTGGAGGCGATCGCGGCCGAAGGCTTCGAACGGATTCACCGTACCAACCTGATCGGCATGGGCGTGCTGCCGCTGGAGTTCAAGCCGGGCACCACCCGCCTGACCCTGGGTATCGATGGCACCGAGACCTTCGACGTGATCGGTGAGCGCACCCCGCGTGCCGAGCTGACCCTGGTCATCCATCGCCGCGACGGCCAGGACGTCACGGTGCCGGTTACCTGCCGCTTGGACAGCGATGAGGAAGTGGCGATCTACGAAGCCGGCGGCGTGCTGCAGCGCTTCGCCCAGGACTTCCTGGAAGGCGCCAGGGTGGCGTGATAGCCGACTGAATGCCTGCCCCCGGAGGCCCGGGGGCGGGCTTGTCCGACTCGAGGGTGGGGCGCACACTGACTTGGCAAAAACTGCCAATGGAGAGTCTCATGGCCACCATGAACATTTCGCTGACCGACCCGCTCAAGCAGTTCGTGGACGAGGAAGTGCGCGAAGGCGGCTACTCCAGCACGTCGGATTATGTGCGTGATCTGATCCGCCAGCGCCAGCGCAGCAAGGCCGAAGAACTGCTCAAGCAGCTGATTGCCGAAGGGCTGGCTTCCGGGCCTGGCGTCCCGGTGACAGCCGACACATTTGAGCGTATGCGTCGCGAACTGACCGAAAGGATGGAGCGTGAAGGCGATTGAATGGAGGCCCAGGGCCGAAGCCGACGCAGCCGATGCCGCGCTATGGTTCGCACGGCAGGGGGGGGGCTGGTGCTGGGTCGGCGCTTTCTCGCCGAGTTGGAGGCCACGCTTCAACGCATCGCGGTGTTTCCTGGCTCGGGTTCCACCCGGCACGCCGACCTCTCAGCACAGTTGCCGGTGCCGTTGCGCTTCATGCTGGTTCCGGGCTTCGAACGCTATCTCGTCTACTACCTCGATCTGCCGGACCGCGTGGACGTCATGCGGGTGTGGTGCGTTGATCGTGGCCTTGACGCACTGATGCAAGACATTTCCTGAAATCCAAACGCTTGGATCCGACGATGAATTTTCTTCCGCAACTCCGAATTCCCGCCACCTACATGCGCGGCGGCACCAGCAAGGGCGTGTTCTTCCGCCTGCAGGACCTGCCCGAGGCCGCGCAGGTGCCGGGCGCCGCGCGTGACGCGCTGCTGATGCGCGTGATCGGTTCGCCCGATCCGTATGGCAAGCAGACCGATGGCATGGGGGGCGCCACCTCCAGCACCAGCAAGTGCGTGATCATCTCCACTGCCTCTGTGCCGGATCACGATGTCGACTATCTGTACGGTCAGGTGGCGATCGACACCGCCTTCGTCGATTGGAGCGGCAACTGCGGCAATCTCAGCACTGCGGTGGGTCCGTTCGCAATCGCCAACGGACTGATCGATCCGACCCGGGTACCGCGTGACGGCCTGTGCACCGTACGCATCTGGCAGGCCAACATCGGCAAGACCATCATCGCCCACGTGCCGATGCGCGATGGCGAAGTGCAGGAGATCGGCGATTTCGAGCTGGACGGCGTGACCTTCCCGGCGGCCGAGATCCAGCTGGAATTCATCGATCCGTCCGATGACGGCGATGCGGGCGCGATGTTCCCGACCGGCAATCTGGTCGATACCCTGGAAGTGCCCGGCGTGGGTAGCTTCGAGGTGACGATGATCACCGCCGGCATCCCGACCATCTTTCTCAACGCCGTCGACCTGGGCTACAGCGGCACCGAGCTGCAGCCGGCGATCAACGAAGACAAGGCCGCGCTGCAGAAGTTCGAGGCCATCCGCGCCTACGGCGCCTTGCGCATGGGGCTGATCAAGAGCCTGGAAGACGCGGCGACCCGCCAGCACACGCCGAAGGTGGCCTTCGTGGCGCCGGCACAGGACTACGTTTCGTCCAGCGGCAAGGCCATTCCGGCGTCGGCGATCGACCTGCATGCGCGTGCGCTGTCGATGGGCAAGCTGCACCACGCGATGATGGGAACTGCCGCCGTGGCGATCGGCACCGCAGCAGCGATTCCAGGCACCCTGGTCAATCGTGCGGCGGGTGGTGGCGAGCGGGAGGCGGTGACCTTCGGTCATCCCTCCGGCACGCTGCGCGTGGGCGCGCAGGCCGGCCTCGTTGACGGCCAGTGGACGGTGACCAAGGCCATCATGAGCCGCAGCGCCCGTGTGCTGATGGAAGGCAAGGTGCGGGTGCCGGCCGAGTAACCAGCCGGTCGGCGCTGGCATCACATGCTTCGGTAGATGCCAACCTTGGTTGGCATGGCATTGGCACCGCCCGGGCAATGTCCAGCGCCAACCAAGGTTGGCGACTACCGGGAGGCGCGGCCTGACCTGCTTTTCTGAAGAGGAGATCGACGATGTCCGACAGCCACACCCCATCCAACGAGCGTGCAGCGTGGGATGCGCTGCTGGTGGACATCGTCGATTACGTGCGCGACGCACGCATCGACTCACCGCTGGCGTTCCAGACCGCGCACCACTGCCTGCTCGATACGCTTGGGTGCGGACTGGAGGCACTTTCTTTCCCGGCCTGCAGCAAGCTGCTCGGTCCACTGGTGCCGGGCATCAGCGTGGTCAACGGCGCGCGCGTGCCGGGCACGCACTACGTGCTGGACCCGGTGCAGGCCGCCTTCAACCTCGGCGCAATGGTGCGTTGGCTGGATTTCAACGACACCTGGCTGGCGGCCGAATGGGGCCATCCGTCGGACAACCTGGGCGGCATCCTTGCCGTCTGCGATTGGCTGGGGCGCAACGCGCAGGCCCTGCGTCGTCCGCCGCCGACCGTGCACGATGTGCTGCTGGCGATGATCAAGGCGCACGAGATCCAGGGCGTGCTGGCGCTGCAGAACTCCTTCAACCGGGTGGGGCTCGACCACGTGGTGCTGGTCAAGGTGGCCACCACTGCCGTGGTCGCCCAACTTCTCGGGCTGGACCGCGAGCGCATGCTCAATGCGCTGTCGCTGGTCTGGGTCGATGGCCAAGCGCTGCGCACCTACCGGCACGCTCCCAACACCGGCTCGCGCAAGAGCTGGGCGGCCGGCGATGCGACCAGTCGTGGCGTGCGCCTGGCCTTGATGGCGGCCAGTGGTGAGATGGGCTATCCCAGCGTGCTCAGCGCGCCAACCTGGGGCTTCGAGGCCGTGTCCATGCGCGGTCAGGCACTGACGCTGGGGCGACCGTTGGGCAGCTATGTGATGGAGAACGTGCTGTTCAAGATCAGCTACCCGGCCGAGTTCCACGGCCAGACCGCAGTGGAGGCCGCGGTCATGCTGCACCAGCAGTTGCGTGCGATGGGGCGGCGGGTCGAGGACATCGCGCACATTGCGATCCGGACCCAGGAAGCCTGCATCCGCATCATCGACAAGCAGGGCCCACTGCATAACCCGGCCGACCGCGACCACTGCGTGCAGTACATGGTCGCCATCGCGCTGCTGCACGGGCGGTTGACGGCCGAGGATTACGAGGACGACGTTGCCGCCGACCCGCGAATCGACGCACTGCGCGCGAAGATGACCTGCCATGAAGACCCGCAGCTCAGCGCCGATTACCTGGACCCGGAAATGCGCAGCATCGCCAACGGCCTGAGCGTGCGCTTCACCGATGGCACCGAGCTGCCCGAGGTACTGGTGGAATACCCGCTGGGCCACGCGCGCCGACGTGAGGAGGGCATTCCACTGCTGATGGACAAATTCCGCCGGCACCTGGCCCACCGCTTCCCGACCAGCCAGCAGCAGCGCATCCTGGCCGCATCGCTGGACCCGGTGGCCCTGGCGGCAATGCCGGTGACCGACTACGTGGACCTGTACCTGCCGGTGTAGCAACGCTTTGGTGGATCTGACACCACGCCTGCTCGCCGGGCACGTGGCTGCACCTGCTTTGGTAGGTGCCAACCTTGGTTGGCACGGCCGACGCCAACCAGGGTTGGCATCTACCGGGATGCTTTGGTCCACGCTGCAGTCTGCAGAGGTTCCTCAGAGATAGTGTAATCCCGCGATAGCGATAGACTAAGCCGGATCAGATCGCATATGTGGAAAGGCATCCATAGTCGGTGCGTACCGAAATGGCATTGTCTCCCGTCCATGCAATATGCGCGGTACGCACCACATGATCGACGGGAAAGCGTCGAATTTCCCTCATATCCGTGAAGTCATGAAGGGCAATATGTCCACGGTGCAGGATGGCGAGTCGCTTGCTATCGCTATCCAGTGCAAAGTCAGTTCGTGTCATGTCAGCGAACTCCGGCCACCCGGGGCGGGATTCGCCTGTTGCCGCGTCCAGGCACAGCAGGCGCCACCGTCCATACTCTTCCAACGCCAACAACCAGCGCCCATCCGCGCTCCACTCCATCTTGACGATCATTTCAAAATCAGCCTGATGTCGGCGCACGGTCTTGGCCTGGGCGACATCGATGTACTCGATCTCACCCGGATTGGCACAGCAGGCAAGCATCGTGGCATCCGCTGAGAGCGTGCCCATCATCTGCTCGGAATGCCCGCCAACCATCGCAGGGGAGCGCGCCAGCTGCATGATGTGCCTTCCATCGTCGAGTCTCATTACCGTTACCTGCTCACCGTCATGCCATGCGGCATGCCCGTTGGACCTTGTCAGGAAGGGCGATGACAGTACGGATGCATCGCTGATCCGCTGGGGAGGACTGCCATCTGAAGTCCAAAGGTAGATTCCAGAGTCGAATCGAATCAGGAATCCTGTCCGGTCATCCGTAGGTAGTGCCGACCAGGCAAGGTCCGTCTTGCTTGATCGCCAACCATGGATGATCTCAGCGTCTTCACCAATGAGCAGCAACATGTCGGTTGCCGCACCATGCGTGTCTTCGTCCTGGTGCTGATTGGTCGCCAGCTTCCCATTGCAACCCGCAATCATCAGGGCTCCCGTGTACCCCCCGCCAATGTAACGATGCATGCAGGGTTCGCCTGCGGCAGCAGGGTTCACGAGTACGAAGCCCTTTTTCAGCCGCGACCACTCCTGTTTGATGGCCCATTTCAGTGCCTCGTCGGGACTCGGGAAGTCTTTCAACTGTGACTTCAGCTTCCCGGGGCTTCCGGAGGTGACTTCGACAGTACCTCGGTCACATCGCGTACCCCAGACCTTACCGGTCGCTGGATCCTGAATCATGCGTACTCGTGTCATTGCAATGTTCACTGCTGTTCAGAAGGCCTGATGCCGATGCTACAGCGGCGACTGAAGGCCGATTGGGAAGTCGCTCAATCGAGGGTTGAACCCGTCACTTTGGGGCGACTTCGGCCTTCTCTCCGCCGGGACATTGCGCGCCACGATTGGGGGAGCGCCCGATCCCAAGCCAGACAGGTTGCCGGCATCGGCCTGTGCCTGGCGCGGCGGGGGAGGGGCACTTGGGTAGGTGCCAACCTTGGTTGCCACGGCTATCGCCAACCGAGGTTGGCGGCTACCGGTTCCGCCGGCCAGCGGCCGGCACTACCCGCCCGGGCAATTGCCGAATTCGCGTCAACACCTTGACGCGGCCTGCCTATAATGGCCGCCTCGATCAAGGAGTGACGACATGAGCGGTCCGGCACGGCGGAAGCGGTGGGGATGGGCGGCGGCGGTACTGGCAGGAGGCCTGTTGCTGGGCCTGGCCGGCTGCCGCAACGACAGCGGGCAGCTGCCCAAGGCCAGTGGTGAGGCGATCACCACCAAAGCCGAGCAGGTGAAGGAATTCACCCTGCTGCGCGCCTACCCGGACCAGAAGAATGACGGCCTGTCGCTGGCGCTGGAGTTCTCGCGCCCACTGGTCGGCACCCAGGATTTCGACAAGCTGGTGCGCTTCGAAGAGAAGGTCGGCACCGACGACAGCAGCTGGACGCTGTCCGATGACGGCCTGACCCTGCGTTACCCGTTCGTCGAGGCCGGCAAGGAGTTCAGCCTGGTGGTCTCGCCGGACCTGCTGGCCGCCGATGGCAGCCGGCTGGGCAAGGAACTGAAGCAGAAGGTGTTCAGCGGCGAGCTGAAGCCGGTGGTTGGCTTCGCCTCGCAGGGCAGCGTGCTGCCGGCCAAGGACAGCCGTGGCCTGCCGGTGGTCTCGGTGAACGTGCCGGAGGTCGACGTCGAGTTCCTGCGCGTGCGCGAGAAGGACCTGCCGACTTTCTTCAGCCAGTACCAGCGCGGCGGCCGCCGTGGCAGCTGGGAACTGAGCAGCGACTACGAGCGCAGCCCGATCAACAAGCTGGCCGAGCCGGTCTACGTCAACCGCTTCATCCTGGGGGGCAAGAAAAACGAGCGGGTGCTGACCTACCTGCCGACCCAGGACATCAAGGAGCTGCAGGAGCCGGGCCTGTACTTCGCCCTGCTCAAGCGCACCGGTGACTATGAAGGCGAGTTCGATACCGCGTTCTTCTCGGTCAGCGACATCGGCCTGCATACCCGCGCCTACAAGGACAAGCTGTTCGTGCACACCGCCGGCCTCAAGGACGGCGCGCCGCTGAAGGGCATCGACCTGCGCGTGCTGGACGCCAAGGGCGAGGTTGTGCTGAAGGGCAGCACCGACGGCAACGGCAATGCGCTGCTGAACTACACGCTGGATGCCACCCACGTGCTGGTCGCCAGCACGGGCAAGGACACCAGCTTCCTGCCGTTCAACCAGCCGGCGCTGGACCTGAGCGAATTCGCCGTGGCCGGCCGTGACAATGCCTGGTTCGACGTCTATGCCTGGTCCGGGCGCGACCTGTATCGCCCGGGCGAAACCGTGCGCCTGTCCGCACTGCTGCGCGACAACGATGGCAAGCCGGTCAAGGCTCAGCCGGTGTTCCTGCGCCTGAAGCAGCCCGACGGCAAGACCTTCCGCGAGACCCGCCTGCAGCCGGGCGAGCAGGGCTACATCAATTTCGAGCAGGTGATCCCCGCCGAGGCGCCGACCGGGCGCTGGCAGGTCGAGTTCCGCACCGATCCGGCCAGCAAGGAAGCGATCCAGGGCATGACCCTGCGCATTGAGGAATTCCTGCCCGAGCGCATGAAGCTGGACCTGGACAGCGCACAGAAGACGCTGAAGCCGGGTGAGGACCTGCGCCTGCAGGCCAATGGCGCCTACCTGTACGGGGCGCCGGCCGACGGCAACCGCTTCACCGCGCGCATGGCGGTGGCCGCCGAACAGCAGCCGGTCGAGGGCCTGCCGGGCTACTTCTTCGGTGACCCGACCCTGCAGCTGCCGCGCGAAGCCAAGGACGTGATCGATACCACGCTGCCGGGCAACGGCCAGCTGCGTGAGGATGTGGCGTTGCCGGAAGAGGCGGCCAAGGCCAAGGCGCCGATCGCTGTGGTGCTGTCCGGCAGCCTGTATGAAACCGGTGGCCGTACCGTCACCCGCACCCTGAAGCGGGTGATGTGGCCGGCCAACGCGCTGGTTGGCGTGCGCCCGCTGTTCAACCCCGAGGATGGTGCCGACTCCAACGGCAATGCACGCTTCGAGTTGATGCGCGTGGATGCTGCGGGCACACCGCAGCCGGCCAAGGGCCTGAAGATCACCCTGGTGCGCGAGCTGCGCGACTACCTCTGGACCTTCAACGACAACCGCTGGGACTACGATTTCACCCGCCGCTTCGAGAACAAGGAAACGCGCACCGTCGACGCCGGCAGCAGCGCGGTCGCCTTCGATTTCCCGGTGGAGTGGGGCGAGTACCGGGTGGACGTGTTCGATCCGTCCACCGGCCTGACCAGCCGCTACCCGTTCCGTGCCGGCTGGAGCTGGGGCGATGACAACCGCGGCCTGGACGCGCGCCCGGACAAGGTCAAGCTGGGCCTGGACAAGACCGGGTACAAGGCCGGTGACACACTGGAGGTGAGGGTGACCCCGCCGCATGCCGGCAAGGGCATCCTGATGGTCGAGACCGACCGCATGCTGTACGTGCAGGACATCGACGCCAAGCCGGGTTCGACCTTCAAGATTCCGGTCACCGCCGACTGGGAACGCCACGACGTCTACATCACCGCACTGGTGTTCCGCGGCGGTAGTGCGCCGAGCAAGATCACCCCGGCCCGTGCCGTGGGCGTGGTGCATGTGCCGATGGACCGCAAGGGCCGCACCGTGGCGGTCGGCCTGGTGGCGCCCAAGCAGATGCGCCCGGAACAGGACCTGCCGGTGACGGTCAGTGCACCGCAGCTGGCCGGCAAGATGGCGCACGTCACCGTCTCGGCGGTGGACGTGGGCATCCTCAACATCACCCGCTTCCCGGTGCCCGATGCCGGTGCGCACTTCTTCGCCCAGCGTCGCCTCGGCATCGATGCCTACGACATCTACAGCCGGGTGATCGAGAGCTTTGATGGCGGTGCCGGCAAGCTGAAGTTCGGTGGCGACATGGCGCTGCAGGCATTGCCGCAGGCCAAGCGCCCGACTGCGCGCGTGCAGACCGTGGACCTGTTCTCCGGCCCGGTGCAGCTCGATGCCAAGGGCATCGCCCGCATCCGCCTGAAGGTGCCGGACTTCAACGGTACCCTGCGGGTGTCGGCGCTGGTCTACAGCGATGACCAGTACGGCAAGCGCGATGTGGAAACCGTGGTGCGCGCGCCGATCCTGGCCGAAGCCAGCATGCCGCGCGTGCTCGCCCCGGGCGACCGCAGCACCGTGACCCTGGACGTGCAGAACTTCACCGGCAAGCCGGGCCAGTTCAATGTGAAGGTGGAAAGCGAAGGCCCGCTGAACCTGGGCGAGGGCAGCCGCAGCGTGCAGTTGAATGCCGATGCCAAGACAACGCTGAGTTTCCCGCTGTCCGCGCGTGAGGGCCACAGCGTGGCCAAGGTGCGCGTACGGGTGGACGGCAACGACTTCAAGGCCGACCGCCGCTACGAACTGCCGGTGCGTGCCGCGTGGCCGCAGGTGCTGCGTTCGCAGGTGCGCACGCTGGATCCGCTGGCAGCGGTCAGTCTCGACAACAGCCTGACCGATGGCCTGATGTCCGAGTCGGTGAATGCCCGCCTGCTGGTCAGCCCGCTGCCGCCGATCCCGTTCGCCAGTGCGCTGCAGGGCGCGCTGAACTACCCGTATGGCTGTGCCGAGCAGACCACCAGCAAGGGCTACGCCGCGCTGATCCTGGACCAGGCGACGTCGTCGATGCTCGGTGCCGACGGGCTGGATGCCAAGACCCGTCGCGAGCGCATGGAAGGTGCGTTCGGTCGCCTGGCGTCGATGCAGGTGGCCAATGGCAACTTCTCGATGTGGGGTGACGACGGCTACGTGAACCCGTGGCTGACCCCGTACATCACCGAGTTCCTGCTCGACGCCAAGGACGCCGGTTTCGCGGTGCCCGACAACGTGCTGCAGAAGGCGCTCAACCGTCTCAGCGAGGATCTGCTGTCCGGTGGCAATCAGTTCTACGGCCAGGACGACCGCGAGAAGCTGAAGTTCGCCAACCAGGCCTATTCGGGCTACGTGCTGGCCCGGGTCAACCGCGCTCCGCTGGGGACGCTGCGCACGCTGTATGACAACGAGCGCAGCAAGGCGGTCGGCGGCCTGTCGCTGGTCCATCTGGGCGTGGCGCTGTCGCTGCAGGGTGACGCCAAGCGCGGTCAGGCGGCGCTGGCCGCAGCCTTCGCCAAGTCCAGCAGCGAACGTCCGTCATACTTCGGCGACTATGGCAGCGCCATCCGTGATGACGCGCTGATGATCGCGCTGACGCACGAGAACAAGCTGGCCAAGCCGGCCTGGGATGCCCGTGCGGTTGACCTCGGCCGTGGCCTGGATGCGCGCCGCAATGCCGGCTGGATGTGGCTGAGCACGCAGGAGCAGGTGGCCATCGCCCGCCTTGGCAAGGCGCTCGCCGCCAACCAGAAGGCGCTGGTGGCCGGTGAGCTGGTGATCGGTGGCAACACCGAAGCCATCGGTGAGCGCAAGCTGTTCGGCCGCAACTTCAGTGCCAGCGAACTGGCCAGCGGCGTGCGCTTCACCCCGCAGGGGCAGCCGCCGATGTTCGCCAGCATCGACGTTGCCGGTATCCCGCGCAGCGCGCCGGCGCCGGACAACAGCGTGCTGGGCATTGAGCGCAGCTACTTCGGCACCGATGGCAAGCCGTGGTCGCCGCGTCCGCTGAAGGAAGGCGAAGCGCTGATCGTGCGCGTCACCGTCACCGCCGACACCACGATGCCCGATGCACTGCTGACCGACCTGCTGCCGGCGGGCCTGGAGATCGAGAACTTCAACCTGGGCGATGCCAAGCAGTGGGCCGACGTGGTGGTTGATGGCATCACCATCAGCGACCGCAGCGAAGCTGCCGACACCAAGCACGAAGAGTTCCGCGACGACCGCTATGTGGCCGCGCTGAAGCTCTCGCGTGGCAGCAAGGCCAACGTGTTCTATCTGGTGCGTGCGGTGACCCCGGGTACCTACTCGGTGCCGCCGCCGCTGGTGGAAGACATGTACCGGCCGCAGCTGCGTGGCGTCGGCCGCAGCAACCCGACCACGATCACGGTGGTACAGCCGTGACCGCGCGGACGGGCCGCGACGGCGCGGCCCGTCCTGCTGGCAAGCTCCAATCCGGCACGCTGCAATGAAGAAGACGATGTCGATCCGGCTGGCGGCCCTGCGCCGCCGGTTGCGGCCGCTGTGGCCGTGGCTGCGCTGGGGCACGGCCGCCACGCTGGCGCTGCTGCTGGTGCTGGATTTCGCCTTCCCGCCGCCGCTGCCGAAGCAGCGCGATACCAGCACCCTGGTGGTGGCTGCCGACGGTACGCCGCTGCGTGCGTTCGCCGATGCCGAGGGCGTGTGGCGCTATCCGGCGTCGATCGACAGCGTCTCGCCGCTGTACCTGCAGGCGCTGCTGACCTACGAAGACCGCTGGTTCTGGCGCCATCCGGGTATCAACCCGCTGGCCATCCTGCGTGCCAGCGGCCAGCTGCTGCGCGGTGGTCGCATCGTTTCCGGCGGCTCGACCCTGACCATGCAGGTCGCGCGCATCCTCGACCCGCATACGCGCACGCCCTGGGGAAAGCTCAAGCAGATGCTGCGCGCGGTGCAGCTGGAAGTGCATCTGAGCAAGCAGCAGATCCTGGCCCTGTATCTGGAGCGCGCGCCCTACGGTGGCACCATCGAGGGCGTGGAAGCGGCCAGCTGGGCCTATCTGGGCAAGCCGGCGGCGCAGCTGTCACATGCCGAGGCCGCCTTGCTGGCGGTACTGCCACAGGCACCAAGCCGGCTGCGCCCGGACCGCCACCCGGAAGCCGCGCAGAAGGCGCGCGACAAGGTGCTGTCACGCATGGCCGAACTGGGCGCGTGGACGCCGGAGGAAGTCCAAGATGCGCGCATCGAGAACGTGGTGGCGCGCTCGCTGCGGCCTCCGCTGCACGCCGCACTGCTGGCGCAGCGCCTGCACTCGGCGCATCCGGGCCAGGCGCGTATCCAGAGCAGCATCGACATCGGCCTGCAGCGCACGCTGGAAGAGCGCGTGGCCAGCTATTTCTCGACGCTGCCGGAGCGCACCTCGGCAGCCTTGCTGGTGGTCGACAACCAGACTCTGCAGGCGCGTGCCTACGTCGGTACGTTGTCCTTTGGTGACCGTCAGCGGCTCGGCCACGTCGACATGGTGCAGGCCTGGCGGTCGCCGGGCTCCACGCTCAAGCCGTTCCTGTATGCGATGGCGCTGGACGATGGCCTGATCCATTCGGAAAGCCTGCTGGTCGATGCGCCGCAGAGTTTCGGCAGCTACCGGCCCGGCAACTTCGACATGGCCTTCAATGGGCCGATCGGCGCGTCCAG
This sequence comes from Stenotrophomonas sp. GD04054, assembly GCF_029836955.1. Lineage (NCBI taxonomy): Bacteria > Pseudomonadati > Pseudomonadota > Gammaproteobacteria > Lysobacterales > Lysobacteraceae > Stenotrophomonas > Stenotrophomonas sp. GD04054. The sequence goes on from NZ_JAOECR010000046.1 coordinate 34,312, forward strand.
TGCGTTGCGCCTGTCGCTCAACGTGCCCTCGGTGGACCTGCTGCAGCGGGTCGGGGCCGCGCGCTTCGCCGCGCGCCTGTCGCACTCCGGCATCCAGCTGCGCTTCCCGCCGGGTAGCACGCCCAACCTCTCGCTGATCCTGGGCGGCACCGGTGCGCGGCTGGAAGATCTGGTCGGCGCGTTCGCGGCGCTGAACCGCAACGGCATCGCCGGGCGCGTGCGGTACACCGATGACGAACCGATGATCGAGCGGCGCCTGGCCTCGCCGGGCGCAAGCTGGATCGTGCGCGAGATGCTGGAATCGAACCCGCGCCCGGGCTACAGCGTCGGCACCTTCGATGTCGGTGGACGCCCGCGCGTGGCGTGGAAGACCGGCACCAGTTACGGGTACCGCGACGCGTGGGCGATCGGCAGCACGCGCCACTACACCGTGGGCGTGTGGGTGGGCCGGCCGGACGGCACGCCGTTGCCGGGCCAGTACGGCGCGGTGACTGCGCTGCCGCTGATGTTCGAAGTGGTGGACAGCCTGCCGCGCCAGCGCGGCGATTCGGCTGCTGCACCGATGCCGGCAAGTGTCAGCCAGGAAGACATCTGCTGGCCGACCGGTGAACGCGCCGAAGGCCTGCCGGCGGCACTGTGCCAGCGGCGGATGCCGGCCTATCTGCTGGACGGCGCGGCACCACCGACCTTCCCCGAGCGCGAGGCGCGGCGCTGGCAACCGGGCCGGCAGCGTTACCTGGCTGATGCGCACACCGGCCTGCGTGTATCGGCCGATTGCCGCAATCCACATGAGGAAGTAGCGCGCGAGATCGCGCGCTGGCCGGCGTTGCTGTCGCCGTGGTTGCCCAAGGCCACGCGCGCTGCCTCGCAGTTGCCGGCGTTGTCGCCGGATTGCCGCGACGACGGGCGTGAGGCCAGCGTGGCCCTGCACATCGATGGCCTCAATGATGGCGCCACGCTGGCGCGTGCGCCGAACTCGGAACATGGCGTGCGCCTGCAGCTGCGCGCGCTGGGCAGCGAACAGGCGGTGGACTGGTTGCTGGATGGCCGTTGGATCGCGCAGACCCGAGGCGCGCAGTTGATGCAGCGCGAGTTCGCCGAGCCGGGCACACATACGCTGACCGCACTGGCGGCGGATGGCGCGTGGACGCAGGTGCGGTTCAACGTCCTGCGGTAGGTGCTGGGAATGGCCCGGCGACCCGACGGATCCATGCTCTGGTAGGTGCCAACCTTGGTTGGCACGCGATAAATGCGCCCACCAAGGTGGGCATCTACCAAGGCGTATGCGGGGCCGCTATTCCCCGATCCACCCATCCAGCAGGTCGGCGAATTCGTCGGCGTGTTCCTCTTCCTGCGCGAGGATCTCTTCAAGGATGCGCTTGGTGGTGGTATCGCGGTTGCCGATGAAGTTGATCATCTCGCGGTAGCTGTCGATGGCGATGCGTTCGGCCACCAGATTCTCGCGGACCATGTCGCGCAGGTCGCTGCCTTCCTTGTACTCGGCGTGCGAGCGTGCGGTCAGTGTATCGGGGTTGAAGTCCGGCTCGCCGCCGAGCTGGACGATGCGCTCGGCCAGCTTGCCGGCGTGCGCCTGTTCCTGCTGTGCATGTTCGAGGAATTCGGCTTTCACCGCGTCGGCCAGCATGCCCTTGGCCATGAAGTAGTGCCGGTAGTAGCGCAGCACGCATACGTACTCGGTGGCCAACGCATCGTTGAGCAGCTTGATCACGACCTTGCGATCGGCGCTGTAGCTGTCGGTGATCGCACCGTCTTCGATATTGCGACGGGCGCGTTCGCGCAGGGTCTTGCGGTCACTGATGCCGGGCACCTTTGCGGCAGGCTTTGCGGCTTTGGCTGGCTTGGTGGACATGGCTGGCCGTTTCCTCTTGCGGTGGAAGATCAGGTTGGCAGGTGCTCCAGCACGTATTCGGCCGAAGACACTTCGAACTGGCCGGGCTGCTCGATCCAGGCCGCACGCACCACGCCATCCACCACGTACAGGGCGAAACGGCGTGAGCGGATGCCCATGCCCGAGGCGCTGGCGTCGAGCTCCAGGCCGAGCGCACGGGTCAGTTCGGCATTGCCGTCGGACAGCATCAGCAGGCCGTCGGGCACGCTCTGGTCGGCGGCCCAGGCCTTCATCACGAACGGGTCGTTGACCGCCATGCAGTAGACATCGATGCCGCGCTGGCGGAACGCCTGGAATTTCTCGACGTAGCCGGGCAGGTGGCGCGCCGAGCAGGTCGGGGTGAACGCGCCGGGCACGGCGAACAGCACCACCTTGCGTGCGTCGAACAGCGAATGCGTATCGAGCGTTTCGATGCCCTCGCGGATGCGCTTGAGGGTCACTTCCGGAATGCGGTCGCCGACATGGATGGTCATGGGGAACTCCTTGCTGGGGCAGGCTAGTGGGCCGGATGGGACAGGGGCGTCAAGACATTGGAAAACCCGTGTGCAGGCCCCATCTTCAGGCTTTGCGGCGGGGGCTTCCAGCCACAGCGTGGTGCATGGGGATGGCAGCCGCATTGCGCAGGATCAGTCGGCCTCACCGTGGCCGCACGAGGGGCGGCGTAGCATGCCGGCGCGTAGAATGAACCCGGGGCGGCGCCACCGGCGCGGCCGAAGCAGATCGAGGTAGCTGGATGGAATTCAAGGATTACTACGCCACCCTGGGGGTGGAACCGAGCGCGGGCGAGGCGGAGATCAAGACCGCCTACCGCCGGCTGGCACGCAAGTACCACCCGGACGTCAGCAAGGAGGCCGGGGCCGAAGACAAGTTCAAGGCGGTCAACGAGGCCTACGAGGCGCTGCGCGATCCGGAAAAGCGCGCGGCCTACGACCAGCTGCGCGCGCAGGGCTATCGCCCGGGCGAGGAGTTCAACGTGCCGCCGAACTATGGTGGTGCTGGCGGTTTCAATTTCGAGGAAGTATTCGGCGGTGGCGGCCCCAATGGAGGCTTCAGCGACTTCTTCGAGAGCCTGTTCGCGCGCCAGCGTGGCGGTGGTGGCGCTGGTCCGGGGCCGGGCTTCAGCAGCCAGGGCCACGCGCCCAACCGCGATACCCGCGCCAAGCTGTCGGTTCCGCTGGAAGCGGCCTACAGCGGCGACAGCCTGCGCATCACCGTCAACGGCAAGCAGCTGGACGTGCGCGTGCCCAAGGGCATCCGCCCGGGGCAGGTGATCCGGCTGGCCGGGCAGGGCAACCATGGCGGCAACCTGCTGCTGGAAGTGGAGTATGCCGCCCACCCACAGTTCGAGGTCGATGGCCGCAACATCCTCTATACGCTGCCGGTGACCCCGTGGCAGGCCGCGCTTGGCACCAGCCTGAGCGTCCCGACGCTGGGTGGTACGGTGGAACTGAAGATCCCGGCCGATTCCGATGCCGGCCGCAAGCTGCGCCTGCGTGGCCGTGGCCTGCCGGGCAATCCGGAGGGCGACCAGATTGTTGAAATCGAGATCGTGGCCCCGGCCGCGACCGACGAGGCGCAGAAGAAGGCCTACCGGAATCTGGCCAAGGCCTTCGGCGAGACCATTTGAAGGTAGCGCCGGGCCATGCCCGGCGGCTTTAACATGTAGAGTCGAGCCATGCTCGACTGCTCTTGATGAGTCGAGCATG